>CAYYKU010000029.1:0-9219 GCA_964440825.1 Candidatus Woesearchaeota archaeon | reverse complement strand
AACTGAAATTAAACAGGAAGAAATTGCAGCACCTATTCCTTTTGATTTAACAACATTACAGACAGAGGCATATAGGTACATCGGCCTAACACCCTCCCAATCTCTAGCTACTGCACAGTCTCTTTATTTAGATGGAATAATTTCCTATCCTAGAACATCTTCACAACAATATCCAGAAGGAATTGGCTATGATAAAATTTTAAATAAATTAAAAAAATATACAACGCTTACAAAATACGCAGTTAATAAAAAACCAACAGAAGGTCCAAAGACAGATCCAGCGCATCCGGCAATTTATCCCACAGGAGATTCTAAATCTAAAGAAATGACTGAGACAGAGAAAAAATTATATGACTTAATTGTAAAAAGATTTATCGCTTGTTTCTGTGCTCCTGCAATTGTCGATAATAAAAAAGTAGTTGTAAGCGTTAATGGTCTGGATTTTAATGCAAAGGGAATGAAAATTGTCGAGAAAAACTGGATGAATGTGTATAATAATTCATACAAAGAAGAAGAAATTCCCACTATGAATGGGGAAGTAAATGTAGAAGAAATTAGAACTGAAGAAAAGATGACTAAACCGCCTCAAAGATATTCTGCTGCATCTCTTGTTAAAGAACTTGAAAAACGAGATCTTGGAACAAAGGCAACTCGTTCAAATATTGTTGAAACACTTTATGATAGAGGTTACATTAAAGAAAAAAGTATTGAATTATCTCCTTTAGGATTAAAAGTTATTGAAACTTTACAAAAATATTCACCAACAATTATAGACGAAGAATTAACTAGGCAGATTGAAAAAGAAATGGAAAAAATTTCTGAGTCAAAATCTGAATGGGTAAAAAAAGAAGAGGGCGTCTTGGAAAAAGCAAAGGGTTTGATAAGAGTAATTGCAAAGGGACTTTTAGATAATTTAGAAAAGATTGGGAAATCTCTGGCTGAAGCAACTACTGAAGTTTATCAACAGGAAAGAGAAGCGAATACTTTAACTGAATGTCCGGTTTGCCACAAGGGAAAGTTAAGAATTATGTTTTCTAGAAAAACAAAGAAATCATTTATTTCGTGTAATGCATATCCGGATTGTAAAACAATATTTTCATTACCTCCGACTGGAATGATGAAACCTGCAAAGAGAAAAGTTGAAAAGATAGTCAATGGAGAAATGCAAGAATCTGAAGAGTGTGAACCTTGTCAAGAATGTGGTTTCCCAATGATGCTTGCTTTGAAAAGAGGAAAGAGGCCTTGGAAGTTCTGTTTTAATCCTAAATGTAAAACAAACGAAGCTTGGGCAAAGAAACGTGAAGAATATTTGAAAAGCAAAGAATCCGACGCTAAACCTGGAGAAGATGGTTTAGAGAAAGAAGATAATGCAGAAGAAGAGAAGCCAGCACATGCGAGTGTCAGCTCTGATGAGCAGAAAGAAGAAGTGATTGGAGATGAATGAGAATACCAATAACACCTATTAGAAAAGAATTAACTAGAATTGTCGATACTAAAGAAGAAATTGAAATTAGCCCTCGTGTTTTTTCTACAGTCCCGAGCGTTGTTACAAATATTTACGGAGTAACTTTGCTTGAAAAAAGAAACACCCTTTCAGACTGCCGAAAGAAGATGGATTGCGTTAAGTATTGTTTTGGAAAAAATATGCCGGGATGGGTGCCAAGTCCAAATACCTTAGAGGTTATCCCAGTATTTAAAAAACATTTTGAAGTTGAAAATCCCCGAGAGGGAGATTTAGCCATATACTATGATGGCGTCATGGAAAAAACTAGATTTATAGGAGAATTTACACATGTAGGAAGATTTTCCTCAAATGGATTAGTTATTTCTAAATGGGGATTTGAAGGAGACGTTTATTTACATTCTCCGGAACTTGTTCCATGGGAATATGGAGAAATGATTAAATTTTTTAGAAAGGAATAATAATTTTTATAAAGGCAGATAGTTATTAACTAATATGAAAACGCTGGAAATAAAACTCGGCGAAGATTTAGAGTCTAAAAAAGAGGCACTGAGAAATTTTGTCGGAAGGATAGTCTTTATACAACATCCAGAATTTGGTAGAGTAAAAGGAAAAGTAATTAACTGTAAAGAAAATTATTTTGAGCTTAGAAAACCCACTAATGATTTTATTGCTTTTTTTGCAGACACTATTTATGAGGTAAGTTATCAGGAAATGCAAAACATGGTTCTTGTTGAACCGACTGTGCCAGACTATATTGATGAAGGCAGGAGAAGTATTCTTAAATCCAACCGCGCTTCCTTATCCCATTATTAACTATTTCGAACTCTAATTCTTTTTCTGGAAGTGAACGATGTTTCTTTAATCTGAGAGTTCTTCTCCCCCGGTAATTCTGAACTTCAATAATACACTTTGACCAATATTTTAACAAATCTCCTCCGACCATTGAAACTTGTCTTTCTTTTTGTTCAGTTTCGTCTCTATTAAACTGAGAATAAACTTGGTTTGACACAATTACTGGAATATTTTGTTTTCTTGAAATTTCTGTCAGAACTCTTAGTTGATTTGCTAATTTCCTATTTACTTCTTTTATATTTTCTGTATCATCTGTTCTAATTGCATCCCCTAGTTCTAAACGATAAAGCATTGCAATACTATCAATTATTATTAAGGAAATATCTCCTTTCCTCACAAATTTTAGAAGTTGTTCAAAAGCTTCTTCTTGTTCTTCAAAAGATGTTGGTTTTAAAATCATAATATTTTTTAGAGTTTTATCAAAAAGTTCGTCATTATTATCTAGTAATTGAAAAACCCTATCAGAAGAAAATCCTCCTTCCGTATCTACGTAAATTACTTTATTCCCTTTTTTCGCTTGTGAAACGGCAACCAGTAAACATAGATTTGTTTTTCCACTTCCGCCAGGACCATAAATCGTAGTAATTATATCAGTTTCATAACCGCCAAATAGAAATTTGTTTAGTTCATAACTTCCTGCGGAGATTTTATTTTCACGGATTGACATAAAAAATTAATATTTCTGGGAGTTATAAGGATTATTATGGTGAGTTATTTTTTTAATTCTTCAATAACAAGATTAGTAATATCTCTTAAAACTTCTTTTGTTGCATCCGCAGGCACAATTATCTCTTGCCTTGACTCAATACGAACATAATGTTTTCCTTGAATAATTTTTGTTGGAATCAATGGAACCTGTAAAGTTTTGGCAATCCATGCTGCACCCAATTCACCCTTTTCGCTAGGTAAATGTTCAGGACCCGATGGTGCAAGTGCAATTATTTCTCCGTTTTTTGTATAATCCTCAATTCTCCTAATTTTATTTGTAGGTATTGCATGCCAGGTCTCCAAAAATGCCTTACGGTAGGGATTTTCAAACAGTTTATGATAAAACAACCCATAGACTGGTCTTTGTGATGCAGTACCTAAAATATACATATCTGCAACTTTTCCGAAGACTTTAAATCCATGGTTGTGCGCTAAAACATGCTGTTTATCTGGAATATTAAATATATCAAATTCATAAATATTTGTTAAGTTTGAAAGTCTTTCCAGTGTACGAAAAACCTTTCTAGTCCTTTCATATCCACAACAAAGGCGAATACTATCAGTTACTGCGTTTTCTATCAATTTATGCATATAAAAGCTAGTTTAGAAGGTTTTAAAAATGTTGTTGTGATATAACTAAAGAGTAGTTTCACCAATTACTACAACAAGAATATAAATATCATCACCTATAAAAAACTATGAAAAAAATATATAACCTACTATTTCTCCTTGTAACGATTTTATTCCTTTTTTTCGTCTTAAGAGAAGTCGAATATTCCAAAGTATATGAACTATTAAAAACAGCCAAAATAGGTTATTTTGTATTAGCCACACTCTGCATGCTGATTAGCCTTTTATTCTGGAACCTAAGATGGCAAAATACCATGAGCAATTTTCAGGAAACAAATTACTTCTTTCTGCTTATAACTCTTTTTGCAGGTCTTTTTGTTAACACAATAACTCCCGGTGCAGGAGTTGGAGGAGAGCCCCTTAGAGCCTATCTTCTAAAGAAAAAATATGGCAAAACTACCGGAAAGTTTTTCGCAGGAATCATGGCAGATAAACTTATTTACTTTCTGTCTCATTCAATATTCTTAGGTGTTTCATTAATTTTAGCAATTCTTTTTTTTAATATACCTCCGGCCCTTAAATTAATCTTTTTAGGAATTTTTATTATAACAGTTGCTGGTTTAGGGATCGCACTATATTTATCTTTAAGAAAAGAAAAGAAAAGAAATTCAAAGAGAAAAAATTATTTTTCTAGATATGTATTTAAAAAATTTGAAAAAATATTTAGGTTAAAAAATTATTTAAAGAAAGGCATTAGAAGCATATTAGGTATATTCAGGGAAAACATTAAAGACAGAAAAAAACTTAGCAAAGGAATAGTTTACTCTTTCCTACTTTTAATGTTTAAATTTATTAGCTCGTATTTTCTTTTCCTTTCACTGGGATTTTCTGTTGGAATAATTACAGTGATAGTGGTCTTTTCCATTTCTGGTCTTTTTGGAGACATTTCACCCATACCGGGAGGAATAGGTATTATGGAAGGAGTAATATTCCTGCTGTTTTCTTCGCAAGGGATACCTCCCGAAATCTCATTATCGATAGCTTTATTAAACAGAACTATCCTCCTTTTCTACAGCTTAGTTGTTGGAGGGCTATGTTTGATTTACTCAAAATGGAAAATTATATAAAATTAAATAAAAAATACGCAGCACTTATTCCTACATATAATGAAGAAAAACACATAAAAGAAGTTGTAGACAGATGTTTTGATTATGTCCCGGAAGTAGTAGTAGTTGATGATGGAAGTACAGATAGGACTCTTGAACAACTAGCCCTTACTAAAGCTACAGTTATACGACAGGAGAAAAATGGAGGAAAGGGAAGTGCGCTGAAAAAAGGATTTGAATATGGCAGGCAGGCAAATATAGATTATATGATTACTCTTGATGGAGACAACCAGCATAGTCCTTCAGAAATACTTAGATTCGTCGGGCTTGCTGAAACAGGGGATTATGATTTAATTTTAGGCTGTAGGGAAATGCTTGGAACAGATATGCCCTATATTAGAAGATTTGCTAATATGGCTTCTTCATGGTTGATAAGTGCAAAGCTTGGAAGACGAATTCCAGACTCTCAATGCGGATACAGAGCCTTAAAACTTAAAGCTTTAGACGAAATAGACTTGCAATGCGATAGATATGATTTAGAAAGTGAAATTATTCAAAAGATTATTAAGAAAAGCGGTAAAATTGGCCTCGTTCCTGTCTCCACAATATACGGGGATGAAATCAGCACAGTTAGACAAATAGTTGACCCCCTAAGATTTTTAGGTAGCCTATTTAAATTTTAAAAAAATTTAATAAAAAAAAGTAATAATTAAGATTCTTAATTATTTCATCTTTTTGAATTCTTCAGAATAAGATTCAAGTTCTTTTTGAACTGCAGAAATTGCTTTTTGGATTATCTTTCCAGGATGTTCGCCTTCAACATGTAAGATGGGATTTTTTGTTGGATGATCTCTCTTCCAAGCTGCGATTTTAGCGCCTTCTTTATTACAGTAAATTCTTAATAATTCTACGATTGTAAGACTGTCCATCTCAACTTCAATCATATTTTTTTCTTCTTTTAGAACTTTGATTTCCATATTTATAGGAGAAAATCGGGGTTTAAAAAGACTTCGGTCAAGAACCCTGAGACTAATTTACATTAAGCTAAGAGTTTAAAGGTATTTTTCTAAAACCACAAGGTTTTAATAGTGTCCTTTTTTTGTATAGGAGTATTAAGAAATGAAAAATAATAAATTTGATTATAAGAAAAATTCTAAATCGAGCAAACCTTTCGCTAAAGATTTCAGGGAATTTTCTGAGAATTTAGATAAAGCTGCGCATATAAATATTTGCGACATTACTGTTGCGAATAAGGGCGAATCTTTTTCTATATTCGGAACTATTGAAAAGGTAGTTCAAACAGGAGGACCCACAATATTTTCTGCCTCTGATGGAACTGGACTTTTATCATTAAAGGCATTTGATGGTGCAGGCGTTAGAGCTTACCCACATGTTGATATTGGAGATGCAGTTAAAGCAATTGTAGGAATTGAAGAATATAATGGCGAACTAGAAGGCGAAGTGAAAAAAATATGGAAGTTAGATGAAAAGGATAAAAAAGAATTTTTAGAAAAACTTGTAAAAATTGAAAAGGAAAGAGCACAGGTTAAAGAAATTCCTTTCTTAGTTAAAAGCCCAATTTTAGATAAATTAAGAGCAAAAATGATTAAGGCAGCAACAGAGATTAGACTTGCTGTTATTCAAAGTAGGCCAATCATAGTGAGACACCATAATGATACTGATGGTTATTCCGCAGGATTTGCATTAGAAAGAGCAATTTTACCACTTATTGAAAAACAACATATGGGAAATACTAAAGCAGCTTGGGAATATCTTGCAAGAGCACCATGTGCTGCACCTTTTTATGAATTAGAAGATTCTATTAAAGATACTTCCTTAAGTTTGAGAAATGCTGCTAAATTCTCTAATAAAATGCCTTTGATTGTGATTGTAGATAATGGTTCTGGACAGGAAGATTTGATGGGAATTTTACAGGGAAAAGTTCATGGATCTGATTTTATTGTTGTTGATCATCATAGTTTTGAAAAAGACGTTATTACTGAACATGTTCTTACTCATATAAATCCTCATTTAGAGGGAGAAAGCGGAGCATCTATTTCTGCAGGAATGCTTTGCGCTGAATTAGCTAGACTTGTAAATAATGAAACAAAAAATATAACTCAAATTCCCGCACTTGCAGGACTTGCAGACAGAATTGATTTAGAAAACGAACCGTTAATTAATGAATATTTAGAAATTGCCCAAAAAGAAGGTTATTCTAAAGATCTTTTGAAAGACTTATCTCTAGTAATAGAATATGTATCTACAAGAGTTAGATTTATGGAAGCAAGAGAATATTTTGAAGTCGTATTTGGAGAACCGAGAGCACAACAGAAAAAACTTGTTGGATTGATGGCTCCGCATATTAAAAAACTTGATGCTAAAGGATTAGCTATTGCAAAAGAAAATGCAATTCTTGAAGAGATTAATGGAGTAACTGTTCAAAAGATAATGATTGAAGAAACATTCCCCGGATTTGGATTTTTCCCTAAACCTGGAAGAAGTGTTGGACTTGTTCATGATTTCTTGAAAAGCACCGGAAAAACAAAACTAGTTTCAGTTGGAGTAATGAATACTGCTATGACTATGAGGGCAACTAGTGAAGCTAACTTTTCAGTTCATGATTTCTTAGGTTATGTAAATGAAAAACTTCCTAATGCTTTTGCAGAAGGCGGCGGACATAAAAATGCAGGTGCAATAAGTTATTTACCAAAATACAAGGATAAAGTCTTAGAATTATTTGAAGAATTTGTTAGAAAAAGAAAGTAAATTAGAAGAGATTTGATTTTGTAATTATTCCCTTAAGATTGTTTTTTTCAACTATTAGAATTGCCTCGCTTGATTTTAATAAAGGAATTGCAACACTTATAGGATAGTCTGCATTTATTACTGGAAAAGATTCGCCCATTATTTCTATTACTTGCTTTTTGAAAAGAATATCTTTTTGCTCTCCATTTAAAATTCTGTTATAAATGTCTGATTCGGAAATACTCCCAATAATTTCTTTTTTATCTAAAACTGGAAGCTGAGAGATTGCACGCTTTTTCATTAGTTCAACTGCTTTACCAATATTTTCTGCTTTTTCAATAGTTATTACGGGCACCATTATTTCTCTGCACTTCTTTTCTTTTTTGTGCTCTAGAGAATCTAAAGCCATAAAAATAGTTTTTACGATTTCATATGACGGACTTATTTTTCCAGATTCTAATTTTGCAATTAAAGATTGACTAGTATTTGAAAGTTTTGAGAGTTCTTTTTGATTAATCCCTAACTTTTGTCTTCTTGTTTTTATCGAATGTATATCTGGAAATATCATAATATTTTTAATTAAATTCCTTTTATAAATATTCCTATAGGAATATTTTTGTCAATAAATATTATAAAGACTTTCAAATTAATTTGTTTATGAAAAGTAATTTTTTATTTACATCTGAATCTGTTTCAGAAGGACATCCAGATAAAGTTTGCGATATTGTTTCTGATTCTTTACTTGATGCATTTATTGAAAAAGACCCGAACAGCAGAGTTGCTTTAGAATGTGTTACTAAAACTGGTTTTATTATGGTTTGCGGAGAGCTGACTACTAAAGCTGAAGTTGATGTGCAAAATGTTGTGAGAAATGCAATCAAAAATATAGGATATTCTGCAAAATGGGGTTTTGATCCAGAGAATTGTGGAGTTCTTACTTCTATTTCTAAACAATCCCCTGACATCGCGATGGGTGTAGATTCTTCTGAAAATAAAGAACAAGGAGCGGGCGATCAAGGATTAATGTTCGGATATGCAACAAATGAAACTCCTGAGTTTATGCCCTTGTCAATTACTTTAGCACATAAAATTTTAATTAAACTATCTAAAATGAGAAAAAGTGGTGAAATGGATTACGTAGGGCCGGATGCTAAAAGCCAAGTTACAATAGAATATGAAAATTTTAAACCAAAGAGAATTAACACAATTGTTTTATCTTCCCAACATTCTGCTGAAATAGAATTAGATTATTTGAGAAAAGAGTTAGTTGAAAAAATTATAAAACCTGTTTGTGGAGAGCTAATTGATTCTCAAACTATTATTCATATAAATCCTACTGGAAGATTTGTTGTTGGTGGTCCGGTTGGTGATTCTGGTTTGACCGGAAGAAAAATTATTGTAGATAGTTATGGCGGAATGGGAAGGCACGGTGGCGGAGCATTTTCTGGTAAAGACCCTTCAAAAGTAGATCGAAGCGGAGCTTATGCTGCAAGATATATTGCTAAAAATGTCGTTGCTGCTGGACTTGCAGATAGATGCGAGATACAAGTTTCATACGCAATAGGAATTGCTGAACCAATTTCAGTTTTAGTTGATTGTTTTGGAACAAATAAAATTCCTGAAGAAAAAATAGAAGAAGCTATTAAAAAAGTATTTTCATTAAAACCTGCTGAGATTATTAGGGTTCTTGATTTAAAGAAACCAGTTTATGCTAAAACTGCTTCTTACGGACATTTTGGTAGAGATGGATTTTCTTGGGAAAAATTAGAT
>CAYYKU010000028.1:0-9472 GCA_964440825.1 Candidatus Woesearchaeota archaeon | reverse complement strand
CAATTTCTTCAGAAGAAAGTGCTTTTGCGTGATTTGCTTTTTCTACATTTAAAATCTTACCTCTTAATGGAAGAATAGCTTGACATTCTCTATCTCGGGCACCTTTAGCAGTACCTCCTGCGGATTGACCCTCTACAATATATAACTCAGTTTCTTCAGCTTTCTTAGACGAGCAATCAGCCAATTTTCCTGGAAGCCCACCAGAACCTAAAGCATTTTTTCTTCTAACTAATTCTTTAGCTTTTTTAGCAGCTTCTCTTGCTCTTAATGCCTCAGTTGCTTTTTTAGCAATTGTATTTGCAATAGCCGGATTTTCTTCAAAAAATTCTGCTAAAGCAGAGGTAGTCATAGAATCGACTATTCCTTTAATCTCAGAATTTCCTAACTTTGTTTTTGTTTGACCTTCAAATTGAGGTTCTTTAACTTTTGCAGAAATAATTGCAGTTAATCCTTCACGAACATCGTCACCCTCTAATTTCTCATCTTTTTTAACAATGCCTTTCTTTTCAGAATAATCATTAATAACTCTTGTTAAAGCAGTCTTAAAACCTGCAACATGTGTTCCACCTTCAATAGTATTAATTGTATTTACAAAACTTTGAATATTGTCATTATATGAATTATTATATTGGATAGCAACTTCAATAACCAAATCCGGATCCTGTTTTTTAAAATAAACCGGCTTAGCATGTATTGTTTCTTTAGTTCTATTTAGCCATTTAACGAATTCAACAAGTCCGCCAGCATAAACAAAGTCTTCTTTCTTGTTATTTCTTTCATCACTAAAAACAATTCTCAATCCAGCATTTAAGAATGCAACTTCTCTAAATCTAGTAGCTAATGTGTTAAAATCAAAATTAACAGTTGAAAAAATAGTATCATCTGGGAAAAAAGTTACTTTAGTTCCATTTTCTTTACCATCATAACTTCCAATAACCTTAACGCCGTCTTGTGGAATACCAATTTTATATTCTTGCATATATATTTTTCCACCACGCTTAACTTCCACCTTCATATCTTTAGATAAAGCTGCAACAACAGAAATACCTACGCCGTGCAAACCACCAGAAACAGCATAAGAACCTTTATCGAATTTACCGCCAGCGTGTAATTTTGTAACAATAACTTCCATTGCAGATTTCTTGTAAACAGGATGCATATCAACAGGAATACCCCTACCATTATCCTCAACCGTAACGGACCCATCTTTATTTATAGAAATATTAATCGTATTACAAATTCCAGCCATACATTCATCAACAGAATTATCCATAATTTCATAAACTAAATGATGTAAACCTTCCTTACCTGTAGAACCAATATACATTGCAGGCCTCTTTCTAACTCCCTCGAGACCTTCTAAAACTTTGATATTTTCAGCAGAATATTCTTTCTTTGTTTCCTCAGCCATAGGTCACCTTCCTTTGATTAAACATGTCTACAAAAAACATAGTCCCTTTATAAAGTTTTCTGGCAAAAATTTGTCGACGATAAAATAGAGGAGAGATAAATTAACCACCCAAATATTAATAAATGAATAATTATCTCTTTTTTTATGGGATTAATACATTCATTAGGGCTATTATTTAAACCAAAATATGAAGTTGAAACAGCTAGATACTGTCGTGAATTCCTAAAGAGCACAGATGCAACAAACCTTCGACCATTTGTTCAAGAATTAGAGAATATAATTACAACCCCTTCCGCAATTTTAGCAGTAGGAAGTTCCCTTTATGAAGAATCATTCTGGAAAGAAAGAAGAAAACTTAACAAAAAAGACCCCACAGTCGAAGCTGCAGAAGCATATAGTGATATCGATTTAGTAATAATTCCAGAAAAAGCCAATATACATTTAACACAATTAGAACAATCCGTTCAAGAAGCATTAGAAAAAATGAATTTTACATATAAAGCACATGACAGCACTCTAGATGGCGTTTCATATTTTAACGCACTTGCGGGCGGAGATGATGGAAAATATGAGAGAATTATTGCGCCATGGCAAAATGTAATATATGGGGTGCATTCAATTCAAACAAACCTTAGAAATGGGACAAAAATAGATTTGATTCTAGGTAGAAACGATTTGTTAAAACAAACAGCAACTGAGAAAATTGCTGAAGAGAGACGAGAAAAATATGCATTTTCAGTTTTATATAGACAAAGTAAATAAAAATATTAAATATATTTGAATAATCTTCAAAAATTATTCAGAAACATGATTTTCCAATCCTTTAACCCTTCTTATATTAATAACTCTTTTTCTAGAAATATGTTCAGTACTTCCATAAACATGTTCAGAAGATTGAACAGCTAAAAAAGCCATATCGACTCTAGCGCAATCTTCGTCATGATAAACCCTATCTCTTTCCCGATTATATAATACTTTTCTTTCTAGGATTTCCCCACTACAATAAGGATTATCACAAACTAACTTTTCTGCCAAACCAGTTTTCTTAAACCAGGAAATAGGATTATACCAACTCATACAAATAAAATAAAAAATTAGTTTATAAGAACTGTGGCGAACAAAAATGATATTTAAATATTAATTTTCTAAAAAATCTTTCAATTTCTGTGCGGCAATTCGTCTCATACTAATACTATTTTTTTCTTCTCGAGTCATCTGTTGAAAAGTCTTATCATAGCCATCTGGTTTGAATATTGGATCCCAACCAAAGTTAGTTTCTCCACTCGGTTTCACAATTTCTCCTTTAATTGAGCCTTCAAAGAAATGAATTTCATTTTGGTTTTTTGCATAACCAATTATGGTTTTTGCTTCTGCCAAATTTCCATTAGAATTATCAATCAATGTTTCCACCTGATCTTTACCAATCTTCTTACTATCGGAAATTATCCAGATGCCTTTGCTTCCCAGCTTTTGCATAAACCATTTTATCAAAGGGCCAGGTAAACCATTTAGTGATTCAATATAAAGAGAAGTATCTTCGATGATAAATGGCCCAGAGTGATGTTTAAGAGCTTCATTCATTTTATGTTTAATTATGGCCTGTGCATCCATTTCTTGAATTTCATCTAAATCAATTTCCAGCTGTTCAAGGTCTGGAAGAATGGCCTTTATCTCTGCAAACTTGTTTTTGTTCCCTGTAATAAAATATAACTTTTCCATAAATTCATGATTAGAAAGAACTTTAAAATACTTTTGGGTGAAGAAAGAAACAGTCATAAATTTTCGGGTAAAAGTTTATTGATATACAAATCCTATTTATTTTATCAATACATATTGATAAAAAATAAAATGGGAAATCAAACAAGAGAAGGATTATATGCAATGGTTTTTATTGCCATGGTTGGTTCAATAAAATCCTGCAATAGAACTCAAGAAATTTTAAACAATTACCAAAAAGCACCACAAGTGCAAGTTGGGAATGTTATTGGAAATGAAGCTCCTGAAAGATTCTATGAAATGAATGGTCAAAGAGTTTACTTAGAAGTTGACGGAAAAGCAGTAGATAGCTATTTTCCAAGAAATCTAGAAACAGAATTAGAAAAATGACAACAATTTAAAACAAACAACCTTGCAGACATTTCATATGTAGAAGTTTATCAGACTAGAAAATTAGTTCTCAAAAACATTTAAATAATGTCTCTCCCTAAAATAATTATGTTTTTCAGTAAAAAAGAGGCAATAGATATTAGAGATATTCCTAGACCTAAAGTTAACCTTGGAAAAGCTTTTATTGCGAAAGATGGATCTGGTTTTGTAGATTTAACAAAAAAAAGAAAATTACCTTCTGAAATAGAAAAAGAAAAAGTACTTATGAAAACAATAGGACAATCAGCACCAACTTCCGCTAGCTCTTCAACTTCGTCTTTTAGTTTTTTTGATACACCTTCAACTCCAACACCTAATTATTCTTCTCAAACTTCGACAGATAACCCCGATACAACAGACCTAATGAGAAAGATTTCTTCACAAATCTCAGAATTAGATTCTAAACTTTACAAAATGGAACAAAGAATTGAACTTCTAGAAAGAAAAGCAGGGGTCGGTGAAAGTACTAGCTCTGGCGGATTTGCCTGGTAATTATAAAACTCGATCAGATTCTAACTTGAAGTTATTAAAGGGTGAAACATAAATATCGCCAACCGCCCCACCTATTTCTTTAAAATCTTGATATGCCTTCAAAACTCTTTTAAAGTCTTTAGACGAAACAATGCCTTTCACATAATAGTACTCGGGAGTTTCGGACCAGTAATTTCTTCCGTTAATTCTTTTGCCCCGTACAATTTCTCCCTGACACGAATCAGAAAAATCAAATCCGGTATCTCGAAAAATAGCTATCATCATCCTTGCACTATGTTCAGAATCAAAATGTCTATCAAATCTAAACCCCGCAGAAACAATGGGAGTATAATGCTTTAATCCGGGAATATTTTCAAAATTTGGAAATTGGCATTCCAAACAACTTTCGCCAGTTCTTTGTCCAGTCGAGATAACAGCTCCGCCAGAATGGTAAGCTCTAACGTTTTTATGAAATAAACCTTTATTTTGAGTAATAGTCGGGGAAGGAAAAACATCTAATGCCTTTTTCACATCTTTTCTAGAACCATCTAAAACAATATGCCAATAATCTGCTTGTGTAACCTCTATTCGTGCCATAAAAATCAAATAAAAGTAGCCTTTTTAAGAATTATTATACTCTCAAATAACCAACATACTTAAAAATCCCCCGCACTTCTAAAATTTATGGCAGAAATAGAAAACATAGAACAAAAAATGCTCGCATATGCACTAAAAAATGCAGTCGAACATGAGGGTAAATGTCAATCTGGCGCAGTTCTTAATCCCTTATTCCATGAAGGCCTTGACAAATCTGAAGTAAAAAACGTTATGCCTCAAATTAATGAAATCGTAAAAAAAGTTAATGCTATGAGTTTAGAAGAACAAAAATCTGAACTAGAAGAAGCTGAAAAATTAATTTCTCATAGAAAAGAAAGAGTCGGTCTACCTGATCTTGAAGATGTTCCAGCAACAGGAATTATCACTCGATTTTCTCCATCATCTAGTGCATCTGCATTTCACATAGGCCACATTTTAACAGGGATGCCTTCGAGTTTATACGTAAAAAAATACGGCGGAAAGTTATACCTACGAATTGAAGATACTAATCCCGAAAAAACGGTTCCTGAATGTTATGAATCCTTCCCAAAAGAAGCAGAATGGATTTTTGGAAATATCACGGAACATTACGCACAGTCAGACAGAATGCCCAAATATTACTCATTTGCAGAAGAACTAATTGGAAAAGGATTTGCTTTCGTTTGCACTTGCATAAAGGAAGAAGAAACTGAAGCAGAACCGGAAACCCATAAAATAAGGGAACCTTGCAAATGTAGAACCAATTCCATAAAAGATAATCAAGATAAATGGAATAAAATGTTAGATGCTGCAGGTTTCAAAGAAGGAGAAGCAGTTCTAAGATTTAAAACTTCTTTAGATTCTAAAAATCAAGCACTAATAGATTTCCCATTAGCAAGAATAAATCTAGCAACACATCCACATGTAGGCAATAAATATAGGGTTTGGCCACTAATGAATTTATGTGTAACTTACGACGACATAGAACAAAAATGCACACATATAATTAGAGCAAAAGAGCACCGAGACAATGCATTAAGACAAGGAATGATTTTCGAAGCACTAAAAATACCCCTACCGCACACATACTTCCTAGGAAGATATAAATTCACAGACTTAGAAATTTCAAAAACAAAAATAACTGAAAGAATAAAGAGTGGCGAATTTAAAGGATGGGATGATATTAGACTCCCATTGGCAAGGAACTTCAAGAAAAGAGGTTATCAACCAGAAGCTTTCGCAAAAATGGTAGAACAAAGAGGCTTAAGCGAGGTAGACAAAGTACTAACACAGAAAGATTTCTTCGCAGTATTAGATAATTTAAACAGAGAAATAATAAAACCCATGTCAACTGAAATTGAATTCTCAAAGAAAAAATCTAAAGATACGCCAAACGTATATACTCTTTTAATGGATGACGCATCAGAAAGCAAAATTTACACAAAAGAAAAATTAGAAAATGAAAAAATCTATTTCTTTAAAGATATAGGCTTTGCAAAGCTTAACGACAAGACACTTTGGTACTGTCACAACTAAATAGATATTAATATAAATTTATGACTGACTCCGGCCTGTCACGACTAATTAACACCCTTAACAAACACTTATAAATCAATTTTTATAATTAAAAAAATGAAAAAAGAGTTTGCATTAATCATCTTATCACTATTTTTAATTAGTTTTATCTCTGCAGTCACATGTCCGTATGGGGAAGTAAACGACACTTATCCCGGAGATTGTACGCTTTACACAGACTCTAATCAAGATGGAATTTGCGATTATAGTCAAGAAACAACAAGTGCACCAACAGTTACAGCAGACTATCTTCAAGATTTAATAACTGGCAAAGACCTAAAAACAAAAACAGTTCAAGAAGCAGCAGATCTCTATCAAATTAATTCAAATATATTAGCACAAAAACTAACAGAAACAATAGGAAACACAATCAAACCTTCTGATTCTTTTCAACTATTACACGATAATTATGGCCTATCTCCAGATTCCGCAAAAGAAATTATGACTGCAATAAGGCTCGGCACGCAAACCTCCAATATTGAAATTAAAGAAAGCACTAAAGAATACTATATGTGGCAAACAACCTTAATTTTAGTCGCACTTTACTTACTTTCACTCTATCTAGTTAAAAAAGGAAAATTAACCCTTGTTAAAAACAGAAAGATTTGGAATATGCTTTTACTAATCTCAGGAATAATAACCGCATTCACTTCAATATTTTTACTTTTAAGATTAAATTACGGAATAACAATTAGTTTTCCATTGAATATGATAACAGTACATGCAATTGCAGGGTACACTATGCTTTTAATCGCAATATTTCACACCCTTTGGCACATGCCCTATTGGAAAAGTTATTTACCTGTAAAAGCAAAAGAAACAAAAAAGAAATCTAAGAAAAATTAACCAACTTCAAACATTCTTTCTGATTATCTTTAGATAAAATATTTAATGCATCTACATAACTTAACCACTGATAGCCAGAATGTTCATGCTTATCTAAAACAACGCCACCATTTTCAACCTCTACTGAATAAAGCGAATAAGCTTGGCCATTAATATCTTTTCTATCTGGTAATTCTCTAGAATAGTCATATTTGCCCTGTTTATTATGATTATTAATCTGTTTTATATCTAAACCAGTCTCTTCAGAAACTTCTCGCTTTACTGCATCTAACTCACTTTCACCATCTTCAATTCCTCCCTTAGGAAACTCATAACCTCTCCAGTGTAATTTTCTTTTAAGAATAAGGTAGTACTTCTTCTTCTTATCAATCCTATAAACAACCATAAAAACAGTCTTCCTATAATTTTTATTACCAATTTTTATTAACATTTTATTTTAGTTTATCTATATCGTCATTCTTCCAACCTTTTTGTTTAAACATATCTCTTATTTTAGAATCTTCCATTCCTTGACTTTTGTAATAATAATAAGCTTTTCTTGCTTGAACCATAACTGCTTCGGGTTTTTCCGGGCTTGCAAATCCAGCAATTATAACTGAAACAGCGACGTCAAGGGCATAACTTACAACTAAATATCCAAGTAAACTAATAATCATAACGAACCACTTAATGGGCATGGTAGTCATATTCAAAATATCAATTTGGAAAAATGGAACTGGCCAACCAATTGAAACAGTCATAGATGGATTTAATGAAGCAATACTAAACATCTTTGAAAGTAAATCTGGCAAAGCCATAACTAAAACTAGTAATAATACTGTCCCAAAAATATAAAGAAATCTAACTGACGGAATAAAAAGCTTCTTGTCCATTTTACAAAAATTTTCTTGTCTTTAATTTATTTAAAATTTTGTAAGGTTGCGTTTCATTTAAGCAACCGCTAAATTCATTGACAACTTCTACTAAAAAAAGAATTTTGTTTGTCATACACACCTCAAAAATTAGAAGCTAAAGAGTTTTATAAATACTTTGATTAGAATTTTATAGAAATAGTAACTAAGGTTTTCTATCAGTTAACTTAAAATATGCCTGTGGAGAATCATTTGTTAAAGAAATTCTTGTTACTGCTCCAGTAACTGCATAAGGGGTTGTATTTGTAATCCAAGCACTGTCATTTAAATTAGTTTTATGAAGAACATAAAAATTACAACCATTCATAGAATTTGTCCAAGATGCACTAACATCTATACTAAAAACATATTTTTGAGCTGAAGAATTATTTACAAGATTACTTGTGATATTTTGAAGACGGTTTGTCTGTTGGTCTTCTCCGCCGTAAAGCGAGTGCGGCTATGCCTAGGGCAAGAAGTCCACCGGTAGTTGGTTCTGGAACAGTAGTTGAAAAATCGAATGTACCTGGATTTGAAATATTAAAAGGTGTAAAATTTGAAATATCATACTCACTATCTACTCTTTGTTCATCAAAATTTTCAAAATAACCATCTGTATTCCAAATACCCAAGCTATTATCGTTATTTGAATCATAGAAAACTCTCCAATATCCTTCTAAACTATTACTTGGATTTGAATTTAGAGCAGAGTTTGCAGTATATGCTTCCCCTATATTACCGAAATAACTCTGTGTAATCTGGCCATTTTTAATATCAAATCCTCCAACAGCAAGATGAGTTCCAATACTAGTAACCATAAAATAAATACCGCTGAAATTATTAGGCGAGGTAGTAGTACTTGTAGAAGTATAAGTTTGTCTAAATTCCGTAGGTATTTGAACAATATCCGTAAAAGAATTCCAATCTACCGGGGCTGCTTTTACTTCTTTAGCACCGAATAAAGCACTTCCAGCAATAGCTGTTCCAAGTGCAATTTTTTTTAATAATCCATTTACCATATAAATAACAGAAAAAAACAGTTTATAAACTTTTCCATAGTGTAACTTACTAATGACAATAATCAACAAATAACTTTATCGGCACCACCGGAATCAGCAACATAATCTCCGGCAGAGGTATTCATCTTAAGTAAAAAATAAAATTGCCCTCTTTGAACAGAAGGGCTAGATAAACAAATAGTATAAACTTGTCCACCCTCTAAAGAAATAGTCATTGTATTTTTTCCTGAAATAGATAAAGAACCAGTAGAATTTAAACAAGAAGTAACCCAACCCAGAGTCGTGCATATTGGAGTAGCATTCTTACTACCCGATAAACGAATTTTATCTTGAGATAATAAAGAAACATTAATCGTGACAATAGAAGTTCCATTATTTTGGCAAATTAATGCTGTAGAATTAGAAGAATTAGTATAGCATGCAAAAATCTCCATACCAGGATCTCCTTCCAAGGTCTTTTCTATGCTTTGTTGTAAAAAATTATTCAGATTATTCTTAACATTTGTATCGGTCCCACTAGGATCGTTATACAAAGCATA
>CAYYKU010000027.1:0-9704 GCA_964440825.1 Candidatus Woesearchaeota archaeon | reverse complement strand
CCGGGTGGGGCTATATATGTTAATGGTTTAAAGATAACTTTAATAAGTTCTTCTTTATTATAAGGATAATGGGAAATTATGATCTCGCAGGATTACTCGCAGGAATGTTTTTTATTATTCTTGGAGTTATTTTAGGGCTTATTTCTTTTATAGTGTGGCCAATAATTTTTTATGCATTAATCTGTTCGGGAATAGGTATTGCTATTATTATAACTTTAAGAAAGCAGGATGAAATTGAGCAAATAAAACCTGAATTAAAACGGAAAACTATAAAAACTAAAAGGAGATTAGATTAATATGCTTGTTGTAACTATTGACGAAATTCCTGGGAAAAAGGTAAAGAAAATTTTAGGAATTGTAAGGGGAAATACTGTTAGAGCAAGAAATGTTGGAAGAGATGTGATGGCTGGTTTTAAGAATCTTGTTGGTGGAGAAATCAAGAGTTATACAGAGTTATTGGCTCAATCTCGTGATGAAGCATATAATCGGATGGTTAATGAAGCTATAGATATGAAAGCAGATGCAGTTTTAGGTGTTAGATTTGTTACTTCAATGATAATGCAAGGCGCTTCAGAAATTTCTTGTTTTGGAACAGCTGTTAAATTTTAATGTTTATTACGCCCTCTTGCTTCAACTTTCTTAAATCTTTCTAGGATATCTTTGGCTTCTTTGTGATCTTTAGAATAACTTTCAATAAATTTTTCAAATAATTTTTCGTAATTTTGGAAATGTTTTGCCTCTAAAGCTTGTTTTATTAAGTGTAAATCTACTGCTTTGTCTTCTATTCTTTTTGAGATGAATCCGAGTCCAAAATCTATTATATAAACTTCTCCTTCTTTTAGAAGGGTATTTGAAGTTGTGAGGTCGCCATGAATTATATCATTCATGTGAAGTTTTGCAACTTCTGTTCCTATTTTTTTTAAAACTGTGAATTGTTTTTTTTCTTCGTAAAAGTTAAGCTTATCTGAAAGCCTATCTCCTTCTATAAATTCCATTTCTAAAGAATACTCTTCTTGCTTAAATAATTCAGGTACTAAAATTTTTAGATCTTTTGCTTTTTTTAGAATATTTGCTTCTTTTCTTGTTCTGGATTTTCTAATTTTTTCATCAATCTCTTTATGTCGGTAGGATTTGGAAATTCTATGTTTTATTACTTTATTTTTGTCTTTAGTAATTATTGCTTCTGCGCCCTGGGCTAATATCTTTTTCACCATATATTTTGCAGAACAATATTGTTTATAAATCATTTCTAGTAGTTATTTTGATGGAAATTTATGTAGGTACATATGAAGGAAAGTTAACTGTAGAAGGGCCTCGGGTTTTTGGGGCGCCGATTCGTATTTTTTGTAGGCCCCATGCGGTTGAGAAGGTACCTAAGTTTGTAAATCTTCCGATTAGTCCTTCTTTACTAGAGATTACTGATAATTTTTCCCCCACTCGGGCTCATTTGGGGCTTGTTTCTTCTAAAAACTATAGGGAAGTTTTAAGGGATGTTTTACAGAGGCAGCGAGTTGATTCTCCAGTTATTGCTCTGTTTGCAAGATCTGATCTTTCTCCTGGTTGTTTCTTATGCAGCGATTGTATTTCTGATAATGTGTATGTTGCTCGTTCTTCTGAGGAATATGTTTTAGATCATCTTACAAGGTTTGGAAGAGATTTTGTGCCCGAATTGTAGTATAATAATTTTTATAAAGTTTATTTAGCAGATTTTTTTATGGCAGTTTATGTAGGAATTATGGGAAAAGGAACGCAGATAGATAATTCGCTAGTAGTTGGAGATGCTGTGAAAATTTTGTGTAATCCTCTTATCAATCCTGATAATGTGATTGTTGGTCCTGTAAAATATAATATTCATCCTTTTCATTTAGAATTGGTTGATTATTTTTATCCGAGTGATCCCAATCCAGGGTTTTCTCATCCGCGAAATTATGCTGATGTTTTTAGGGAAATAGCTTCTAGACGAAAAGGCGATGAACCTCTTATTGCTTTATTTAAAAAAGAGCCTCTTCCTCTAGATTGTTTTTTAGATAGTGTTTATCCTAAGGAAGATATGGTTTATGTTGCTAGAGTTTCTTCTGGATTGAAGAGTACTTTAGAGTCAGTTGGAAGAAAATTTAGTTAAATTTTTATTTTTCCTTTAAATTGTCTGGCAAACTTTGCCATCATCTTCTTATCTATTTTTCCTTCTTGAAGTCCAGCCATAGAAGATTGAGATTTCATCATTTCACTAATCATTTTGTATTGTTTTAGAAGTTCTCTAATTTCAGAAGTTGTTGTTCCAGAACCTCTAGAAACTCTTTGAATTCTTGTAGTTTGTTTATCAAAGATTTCAGGATTTTCGACTTCTTCTTTTGTCATTGACTGGATAGCATATTTCCAATGTTTCATTTTTTCTTCCTGTTTTTGCATAGCTTCTTTTGGTATTTTTGCAGTTGCGTTTCCAAAGCCAGGGATCATCCCCATTAGTTTATCAAAACTACCAATTTGCCCCATAGATTCTAATTGAGAATATAAATCGTTCAAATTAAATTTACCTTCTTTTAGTCTTTCTTCAATTTTCGCTTGTTGTTTATCATCAACGGCAGAACGAACTTTTTCTAGCAGTCCTTCTAAATCTCCCATACCTAATAATCTTGAAATAAAAGAAGTTGGATTAAACATTTCAAACTCATGTATTTTTTCACCAGTACCTATGAAGAAAACGGGTGCGTTTGTTTCTGCGCAGGCAGTTAATGCTCCGCCGGCTTTAGCTGTACCATCCATTCTTGTAATAATAACTCCGTCAACTGAAAGTGCTTTTTGAAATTCTTGTGCTTGTGTTTTTGCAGTTTGTCCAATGTCTGCTGGAAGAACTAAAAGTCTGTGTGTGGGTTTTATTTTTCTCTCGATTGATTTGATTTCTGAAATTAAGTCTTCGTTTAAACCATCTCTGCCTGCAGTATCAATTAAAATTAAATCATAATCCCCTAGTTCCTTTTCATATTGTTTGATTATTTTTGCAGGATCTTTTTCTGTTTCGTTAATGAATGCAGGGAATTTTGCTTTCTCGCACATGTCTTTAAGTTGTTTCATAGCTGCAGGTCTTTGAGTGTCTAAACCTAATGCGCAAACTTTTCTTCCTCTTTTTGCATAATAGAAACCTAGTTTGGAAATGGAAGTTGTTTTACCTGAACCGTATAAACCTAAAAGAAGTATTTTTTCTTTTTTCTCTAATTTAAGTTCTTTACCCTTGCCAATTAAGATTTCAATTTGATCATGGATTAATTTTACTAATTGTTCTTTCTTGTCAACTCCCTTAATGTTTTCGTCAATTGCAATTTCTCTTATTTTTTGACTCAGTTTGAAGACCAATTCAACATTAACGTCTGCTTCAATAAGGGCTCTTTGTAAATCTTTGATGACAGAGTCTATGAGTTTTTTATCCACAAAAATCGCATTAGTGATTTTCTTGATTCCGCCTGTAAGCGCTTCTGATACTTTTTCTAGCATAAAATAGTCAAAGAATTGAGGGTTTTAAGGTTTTGGATAGGTCTTATCTTATGATTAAATAAATTATATAAGCGACATACATTAATACAAACAATACTCCTTCCCATCTATCTAGTTTATATTTTACCCCAGAAAACATGAAAATAAATAAACCGATGTTAGCAAGTAAAAGAACGCCAAGATCAATTATTGCAAATTTTGGAATTAAAATTGGAGTAATTAATGTACTTATACCTAGAACCCAGAATATGTTGAAAATATTACTTCCAATAGCATTCCCAACCGCAAGATCTGGGTCGCCTTTCTTTGTGGCAATTATAGAGGTTACCAGTTCAGGTAGGGAAGTTCCTATGGCAATGATTGTTAATGAAATAAAATATTCGCTCATGCCAAATAGTCTTGCTATTGCAATAGCTCCCTCTACTGTCCAATTTCCTCCAAAATAAAGAGCTATTAATCCTCCGATTATATATACACTAATTTTTAATGTAGATAGTTTTTCGATCTGTATATCTTTATTTTTTGGTTCATCTTTTCCTTTTCTTGTTAGTCCGAAGATGTAGTACAAAAATATTGCAAAGAACATTAGAAGAATTAATCCGTCTGATTTTGACAAGATATTTTTTGTAATATTGTCTAGGTAGAATGCGCTTGATAAAATAAGCATCACTGTTGCAGCTAATAGGGAGAAGGGGATTTCTTTCCACGTGGTAGAGTGTTGAACTTTAATCGGGACTATTATGGCAGTTATTCCAAGTATTAGAAGTATGTTTGCTATGTTACTACCAACTATATTACCAAAAGCTATTGCACTATTTCCTTTAAGTGCAGCGATAACATTAACTACTAACTCCGGCATAGACGTTCCAAATGCAACAATTGTTAGGCCGATAACTAATGTGGGAATTCCAAATTTTTTGGCTAATGAAGAAGAACCCCCCACTAAATAATCTGCACCCTTTAATAGGAGAATAATTCCGATAACAAATAATATATATTCAAGCATGTTTTATTTAACAGAATTATGTTTTTAAATCTTATTAGGGAAGAATATTTATTTCCGAAGGCGGTGATGGTAGTTTTTCTGTTTTTGATTGTTTTATTTTAGAAGATTTTATTTCTTTAGGGTGTTTTTCTGGTTCGATTAAATCTTTTTCTAATCCTCCGTAGAAACTTTCTGGAAAATGTTTATCAGTTAGTTGTTGTGGTTCATCTAAATAAAGATTTGGATGATATTCATTCGTTTTTCTATCTATCCAGCCATGAATGTGTTGTCTTTGAATATGAAATCCTTTATCATAGTAAGTTACGTCTTTATCCGACTCATAACCTTCGTGTCTTCTTCCTTTAATTTCTTTAGTACTATGATAATATTTATTTGCAATTTCTTTTGGGATTTTTATTACTATTGCTGTATTTCCGTAGTCTTTTCCACTTTTGTATACGTTTTCTGCTTCGTCTAGTTTTTTAGGTTGTAGTGTTGCTGTAGAAGCGAGATTTCCAGAGCCGAAATTTAGACCTTTTTTTAGAATGTTTTCAATATTTGAATTGTCGGTCCTATGCAACCATACTTGATGCGTATCTGTTGTGGCTATATGTTTTTGATATTCTTTTTGCATTTTATAGTCCAAGTGTTTTAATCATCTTATCTTTGTCAAAAATTTCTAAATCATCATAGGTTTGTCCGGTGCCTAGGAAATAAATTGGTTTTTTTGTTATGTAAGAAACTGATAAAGCGGTTCCACCTTTTTCATCAATATCTGCTTTGCTTAATATTATTCCATCGATTGAAATGTGTTGATTGAAAGAACGTGCTTGTTCGGTTGCGTCGTTTCCAGTTATTGATTCTCCTAAAAATATTTTTTTATCAGGATTACATACTTTGATTATTTTTTCCATTTCTTTCATTAAACTTTCCTTAGTGTTCATTCTTCCTGCCGTGTCAATTAGGACAACATCAATTCCATGTTTTTTCGCATAGACTATTGCTTCGAATCCTACTGAGGCAGGGTCTGAATTATAATCTTTTTTTATTATTGGAATTTTCAATTTGTTTGCATGAATTTCTAGTTGTTCAATTGCTGCTGCTCTGAATGTATCTCCTGCCGCTAGACAAACTGATAATTTTTCTTTTTTTAGTAGATTAGCAACTTTTGCAATTGAAGTTGTTTTGCCAGAACCATTAATTCCAACGAATGCTATTATGTAAGGTTTTTTGTTTTTCAAACTGTCTTTTATTTCTTTTACTAAGCTCGGAGGATTAATTAAAATTTCATCAATTGCATCTCTTAATTTTTCTTCTAGGTTAACTTCTGAAAGATTTTTACCAACTAAATCGTGTTTTAGTCTTTTTCTAATGAACTCAACTACTTCGTAAGCAACATTATTTTGGAGCATAATCATTTCAAGTTCTGTGAAAAGTTCGTCAAATTTTTCTTCTGTGACTTTTTTCTTAAATCTATCAAAGAAAGATATTTTTTGTTCTTCTTCTAGTCTTACTTCCGGAGATTCAATTATTGTTCCTTCTTTTTTTATATCTTCTAAGATCTGTTCAGAAACTTTTTGTTCTGTGCTATGTGAAAATATTTTAGATAAGAATCCTTGTTTGTGTTCTTCTTGCGGGGCTTCTATTTTTTCTTCTATTTCTTTTTTAGGAGTTTTTTCTTTTTTAGATGTTTTAGTTTTGGAAGTTTCTTTTTTTGCAGGTTTAGCTTGTTTTGAAGATTTTTTCCCTTTTTTAACTTCAGAAAGTTTTGTTACTTTAATTTCTGGCTCTGAAAACTCTTCTTTTACTTTCTCTTTCCATTGATTTAGCTTTTCTTTTAGGAATTTAAACATAGTCTGAATAGGTTTCTTTTGTTTAAAAATCTGGTGTTTGTCCCTATTCTTAAGAGAACATAAATTCTTTTAAAGGAAAGCTGTTTTTGTATGTTATGATAGCGTACAATGATCTTTATGAGGCTTTAAGAAAGGAAAGATATAGTGATGATTTGCAATTATTAAAAAAGACTTTTCTTAATGAGGTTTCAGAGTATTTTGCGGAGAAAAAGAAGTTTTCAGATAAAGACGATGACATGTTTTCAGATGTTGTTCTAAAGAGTAAAAAAAGACTTGAAAATGCGATGGCTCTATTTAAGGAGTTATTATTGAGACGAAGGAAGAAAGTTTTGAATTTAGCCTTTGTTGCATCTGAGACTGGCATTAGTAAGAAAGATTTTGAAAATTTATTAGATTTTGAGAAGGAATTGTTTGAAGATATTGTTAAGAGTTTAGAGAAAGCGGATAAAAATTTGACTAGTTCAATGGTTGGCGGGCCTGCAGTTGAGTCTAAATTTAAACTCGTTAAGTTTACAAGCGGTGTGGATGAATTTTTAGATTTGGAAGGGGAGACAATGGGTCCTTTTGCACAGGGAGAGGTTGCAAATTTAGATAATGAAATTGTAAATATACTTGTTCAAGATAAAAAGGTAGAAATATT
Organism: Candidatus Woesearchaeota archaeon; assembly: GCA_964440825.1. Taxonomy (GTDB): domain Archaea; phylum Nanobdellota; class Nanobdellia; order Pacearchaeales; family GW2011-AR1; genus CABMGO01. The sequence goes on along the minus strand of CAYYKU010000027.1, from coordinate 2,737 downwards.
AGAGCAGGATTAATTTGTAATTCTATAATAATTAAATTTAAATAGTTCTTTTTTCTAATTTGAGTTATGGCTAAAAAGAAGGTTATTGTAAAAAAGAAGGTTATTGTTGGTAAAACTCCTTCTAAAATTGTTTCTGAAAAAAAATCTAATAATTGCTGTTCTTCTTGGATTTGGTATGCATTAGGGATTTTGATTTTATTAGCTGCTTTATTTTTTGTGTATAGGGGTGTGACTGGAAATGCTATTACTGGGTATGCTACAAACCCTATTCAACCTGTTTGGGAAGATTATATTAAACCTTCTTTACAATACTTAATTGGTTGGGATATTACTGGAGATTCTAATAATGCGTATCAAATGGATGACTTCTTTTCAATGGCTTTGTTAATTTTAATAATTGTGTTTAGTATAGTTTTTGTGGTTGTTAAATCAATCCCTTTCTTTTCAGAAAATTCTTGGAGTGTTTGGGTAGTATCTATTGCTGTCTCATTGTTATCAGTTAGATTTTTGTCAGCTGAGTGGTTGATTACTATTCTTTTACCTTATTCTACTTTAGGGGTTGCAATTTCTGCAGGTTTCCCTTTCGTTTTGTATTTCTTTTTAGTAGATAAATTTCCACACCCTAGGGGGAAGACTGGGCTTTTGCAAAAGATTGCTTGGGGTTTCTTTGGAATAGTATTTTTGTACTTATGGTATAGCAGAACTCAGACTGGAAGTACTCCTGCGTTAGATAATGGGCCCTATTATTCTATTTATTTATGGACTGCTCTTGCTGCTTTATTTATGGCACTAGTTGGACAAAAGGCAGGTAATAAAGTAATTGAAAAGATAGATGAAGATAAAATTAATAATAAAACTAGAATAAAAAAACTTAAGAATGAATTTGATGATTTACATAAAGAACAACAACATTATGAACATGCGAGAAATATGTTTGACGTAGGGAGTGTAGAGTGGAAACGAGAAGATGAAAAACATAAAATAGTTACTGAAAAAATGTCCCGGGTTCTTGCTCAAATACGTTCTTTAGGGGGATAAATAGATCCTAAATATTTATAAATCTTAGATTCTCTAAATTAATATGTTTAATAATAAAAAAATATTTTTATCTTTTGTAGGAGTTCTATTTTTATCCTTGTTTGTTCTAAATTTAGTATCTGCGTATGGATATAGTTTTGTTGGTTCTATAGATAATGCTGTTTATCAGATTCAACCAATTGCACAGTTTTTTCTCGGCGGTTTTGATTACACCGGGTATATGTTGTTTGAAAGATTTTTATTTTTTATTATTTTATTGTCTGTAACTTATGTTTCTCTTGTTAAGGCTCCTTTTTTTGAAAAACAGAAGAATGTTGTAATTGTACTTTCTATTGTAGTTCCTTTACTTTCTGTAAGATATATTAATTTTGAATGGTTAAACACTATGTTAATGGCTTATCAGGTTTTTGGTATAGCTTTAACTTCTATTATTCCATTTATAATTTATTTCTTCTTTTTAATGGGTATAGCTAAAGAGTATCCTGGAATTAGGAAGATTGGTTGGATATTTTATGGTTGTGTCTATTTAGGACTATATTTTACTGCAGATAATCAATTTTATGGGCAAGTTTATATTTGGACTGCTTTGGGAGCTTTGGTTTTCTTTTTATTAGATAAATCTATACAGAATTATTTTAGTGAGCAAAAGCGGAAGTATCAGATAAATAAACATTATCTTAAGTTAAGTTTGGATTTAATGGATGAAAGAAAGCAAATTATTTCTAACTATGGTCCCGATCCTTCAGATTATAATGTTAAACGTAGACTGAAAGAGATAGATGATTCATTAAAAGAGATTAATAAAAAAGTTAACGCTTAATTTTTTCTATAGCCTATTATTTTTCTATGTTTTCCTTCACCTTCATAGATAGGAACTTCTTCTTTTGATTGTTTTACTGAGCCCCTATGTGAATTATTCGACATAATAAGGATAATTATTCCAGCTACTACTAATATTCCACCAATTGCTAGGAAAACGCTTGAAGATAGAGAACTTAAGAATGTAATTGATAAACTACTCCTTATTTTCTCTTGTGAGAATCCAAGCGTAACTATTCCTAATCCGGAAAGAATGTATCCTAAAATTGCTTTCATCTTATCACCTTATTATTGACTCGAAAGGTTTATTTAAATATCTTGTGATTTCGTTTATTTAATATATAAAAATCTAAAACGACAATTTTTATAAAGGACAAATTACTGTTTTATTTAATGAAATCAAATAGGTTTTATAAAAAGGTGAAAGGAGGTTTATTTAATATGAATAGTAAAAAAATAAGTTTTGCTTTTTTAGCAATATTAATGGTTTCTGTTTTTGCAATTAGTTTAGCTAGTGCAGCTGAAACTGATAATCTTGTGAGTAGGTCTGTAACTACAATTGCTAATACTATAGATGGTGCTTTACAAGGTTCTGAACCATTGCTTAAATATCTTATTGGTTCTGAGATGATCCAGACTGGGAATACTGTACCTGCATTTTTGATGTTGTTACTTGTATTTTTAGTTATATATGGTATCCTTAGTCCAATGCATATCTTCGGAGAGAATGAAGGCATTAATCTATCTATTGCAGCAATTGTATCTATTTTAGGAGTTAGGTTTTTACCAACAAATCTTGTTGAAGTATTAACAACACCATCTTCTGCTCTTTTTGCGATTATTGTGTTGGGAACACCAATGTTGATTCTTTATGCTATAA
>CAYYKU010000026.1:0-9715 GCA_964440825.1 Candidatus Woesearchaeota archaeon | reverse complement strand
CAAGATTCTGTGTAATTGACAGCGAACAAATATTATTTATGTTATTAAATGATGAAACAGTTCATCCAAACTACGACTTAGGCGTATGGATTAATACAGAATTCTTTGCTCAAGCATTAGAACAATTATTTGAAATCGCTTGGAATGATTTCAAGAAAATATAAATATGGTAGGTTTTAATTTAGCATTAGACAATCCACAAAATGGAGCTTTCTTAATAGGTTTAATTGTTTGGGAAATGATCTGGAAAGGACTGGGATTATGGAGAGCAGGTAGAAGAAATCAACCAGCATGGTTCTTTTTAATATTTGTACTTAACACAGCAGGTATCTTACCAATATTTATTTATTTGTAACAAGAGAGAAAAAGCAAAAAATACAAAAAATAGTAGCTACACGAAATAGGTCAGCTTCTCAGAAAAAGAAAAAGTAATTCTAAACACTTAACATCCCACAACTAGCTTTTATATCCTTACCTCTCGAACCCCTAATAAAACATTTCCATCTCTTCTTTATTATCTCTTCCTTAAAATGCTCAAGAGTTTCCATAGAGCTCCCCTTAAATTCACCCAAATCATTAAACTCTATCAAATTAAACAGCATTCTTTTAGGCCATTTCAATGAAATAAGTTTCTTCAAGTCCTCCTCAGAATCATTAACTCCATTAATCAAAGAATACTCAATCATAACATATTTTTTATTATTTCCTTTAGCCAAATAATCTTTCGTAAACTTAACAATCTTCGAAACAGAAATTGCTCCGGGAATAAGTTTTTTCCTAATAGCATCAAACGGAGAATGCAAAGACAAAGCGATATTAAACTTTATATCAGCTAGTTTATCCAATGTTTTCAAACAACTCGTTGAAATAGTAATCCGATTATAAGAAATCTTAAACTCTTCATGAATTTTCTCCCCTGCATCTAAAACATTTTTCAAATTCAATGTCGGCTCACCCATGCCCATGAAAACAATACTTGTAGGCTCAAAACCCGAGATATTCTTAGCAACTTGGACCTGCTCAACAATCTCCTCAGCAGTTAAATTTCTTTGAAAATTAGTCTTCCCACTATAGCAAAACTTACACCTCACAGGACATCCAATCTGACAAGAAACACAAACAGAAAACTTATCATCTTTTGTCGGAATAATCACAGCAAGGTATCCTTCTTTAAAGTTTATCTTAACAGTTCCATCAGATGACTTTTCAATTTTATAAGAAGACATGTTACATTTCCTCTAATTCTTGTATTCCTAATAAATTCAAAGCACTCTTCAAAACGTTTCTAAATGCTTCAATTAATTTCAACCTAAAAGCCTCTTCTCTACTTCCCAAAACGGAATTAGCATGATAAAACTCATTAAATAATTGGGCAAGCTCAAAAGCATAATTAGCAATAATATTTGGAGCCAGAGATTCATACGCCTTCTTAACAATATCTGGATAATTTTGCAACTTGGTTAACAATGCAGTTTCTTCATTAGTTAAATCAAAAATCTCCATTTTCTTTTTAGAATCCTTAACCTTACGCAAAATACTAGATGCACGAGCATAAGAATATAATAAATAGGGGCCAGTGTTACCTTCAAACTCTAAAAATTTATCCAAATCAAAAATCACATCATTCTCACGATAATTCTTTAAATCTCCATAAAAAATAGCCGATAAAGCAATTAATCTAGCACGCTCAGCTAAATCAAAGTCAGACAAAGTATTTTCTCTTTTAGATAAATTATGCTTCGCAATTTCAAAAGTCTCACCAATAACATCTTTCATAAAAACGGTCTTGCCTTTTCGCGTTGCAAACTTCTTTCCATCTTCACCCAGATAAAGGCCATGTGCAACATGAACACATTTATCCGAAAAATCATAACCTAATAATTTCAAAACTCTAAATACTTGTTTAAAATGTAACTTCTGCTCCTGTCCAACTTCATAAATTAATTTATCAAATTTATATTTTTCATACCTATCAATAGCTGCAGTCAAATCACGAGTAGCATACAAACTTGCACCGTCATTCTTTTTAATCAAAACTACTCCAAGTCCCTCGCTTTCCAAATCTACAACCTGTGCCCCCTCGCTTTCCTTCAGCAACCCTTTCTTCTCTAACTTTGCAACAACCGAATCCATCTTATCGTTGTATAAAGATTCTCCAGAGATAACATCAAACCCAACCCCTAAAAAACTATAAATTTTATTAAATTCTTTTAAACTCAAATCTCTAAATTTCTTCCACAACTCCAAGTTTTCTTCATCACCATTCTCAAGTTTCTTGAATTCATCTCTTGCCTGTTGCCCATATTCCTCTGCGTTAGCCTTTACATAAATCTCCAATAAATGTTTTGTAGCGTCTTCCTTTAACTTCTTCTCATCTCCCCAAAGACGATATCCAACAATTAGCTTTCCAAACTGTGTTCCCCAATCACCCAAATAATTTATCTTTATAGCTTTGTAACCTAAAAGAGTAGCAATATTCCCAATAGAATTTCCAATAATCGTAGAACGTAAATGACCAATACCAAAGGGTTTAGCAATATTCGGAGAAGACAAATCAATAACAATCTTCTTTCCTTTTCCTTCCTTAGTTGAACCATATCCTTTCTTTGTTGCTTCCTTCAAAACAGTCTCTGCTAAGAATTTTTTATCAATAAAAAAATTAACATACGCTGACTTAAGTTCAACACCTGAAATTTGTTTAGGTAAATTCTTCCTAATTATCTCAACTAAATCCTGTGCAATTGCCAAAGGAGATTTCTTTTCAATTTTAGCCAAAGAAAAACAAGGGAAAGCAAAATCACCCATATCTTGTTGTGGAGGAACTTCTACTAAACTCTCAATTTCTTCTCTTTTCAGTTTACCCTTGAGAACTTGCTCCAAAACATCAACTATATATTCTTTCATAAACTTTAGATAAAAATATTATTTATTAAACTATCTAATCTCTTTAAACTTCTTAGCCTGATTAAATAAAATAATAACCAACATAACACAATAAGCAAGCATAAGAGGAATTGCTAAGAATATGCCTATAATGGTTAAAGTTAATCCAATTGAGACGATACCTATAATTCCAGTAACTTTTGCATATTCGACTTTTTTCAATTTAATCAAAGAAACATTAAACAATACAGAACCAATTAACCACAAAAATAAAACAACTAAGAAAGCAACTAAATAAGGTCCAAAGAAATCAAAAAGAGTATTACTCATCTCTGTTTGTATAATTGCAATCTGCTCAGCACTTGCATTTGTAGCATTTAAATTGTCCAAAACAATCTGCTGCTGACTTACTGTCTGATTAAGTTGCTCCACATTTGAAGTAATTTGCCCACTTGCAAAAATTAACGTCACATATAAAACAATTGTAAAAATAATCCCAACACAACTAATAACAGATAACAACTTGTTTTTGTATTTCATACCAAGATAATAAAAACCATACATAAAATAAATAGATAAAACTAAGGCAGAAATATTACTCAAAATAGAAAAAAAACCAGACCATACAATTAATCCAAACATAGAAAAAATCATCGGCAAAAACACCAGCAATATAGCACTTATTCCAGCACACATTAAAGGTTTTTTATTAAACATAATAAGGCATGTTCTTTGCCACTTTTAAATCTTATTAATCTGGCAAACATAAACTTAAAAATACAAACAAGCAAATAAAAACATGAGAATCGGTGTAAAAACATATGATGATGAAGAGTTCATAGAACACTTCAAAGATAAAGTAGATTTCATAGAAGTAATGAGTTTTATAGATCAAAAATTAATTCTGAATAAAGAGATAGTAATTCACTGTAAACATAATAGATTTGGAATAAACCCTGCCGATAAAAATAGAGAAAAAGAAAACATAGATGAACTAAAAAATGCAATATCTCTAGCAAACATTTGTAATTCAAAAAAAATAATCTTCCACCCTGGATTTGTTGAAAATGAAAATTGCTCAAAAGAACAAGCAATAAAAGTTATTAAAGAATTGGAAGATAAAAGAATAATTATTGAAAATCTTCCAAAAATGAATAATTTCGAAAAATTCTGTTCAACTCCTGAAGAAACAAAAGAATTTATGGAAAAAACAGGCAAGGGACTTTGTTTTGATATAAACCATGCAATCTCTGCAGCATTCCAAGAAAATTTAGACCCCTATATATTTATTGAAGATTTCTTAAAGCTAAATCCAATACATATTCACTTAGGAGGACAAACCCTTCCAGAAGATAAAACCCATATAGCCCTTACAGAATCAAATATAGACTCAAAAAAAATAATTAGCCTCCTTCCAGATGAATCAGAAATCTGTCTAGAAGTCACACAAGATATTAAAAAAACTGAAGAAGACATTAAACTATTAGACTCTATTTGGCAAGAAACTCATCAAAAATCGGCATAATTTCCGCTTTCCTTTTGTTCTCTATCCAACACACTATCTTTCTTATTAATTCTAGGCCTACCACTTTCCTTATCTTTTCTTAAAGTAATATCTAATTGTTTTAATAACTCAGAAATTCCCTTTTCAAAACCATAAACTTCAGAAGAATTTCCTTCAATTCCAGACTGTCCTGAAAATAAAATAACAGAATCTGCTAAATAAGAAATAAGTAACAAATCATGATCAACAACAAAAGCAGTTTTTCCAGTCTGAATCATAATTTCCTTAATTGCCTTAGCACAAGAAATTCTTTCCTCCACGTCCAAATAGGCAGAAGGCTCATCAATCAAATAAATATCTGCTTCTTTTGCCAAAGCTCTTGCAATAGAAAATCTTTGTAATTCTCCACCAGATAAAGTTTTAATCTGCTTATGGTACAAAACTTCTAAACTAAACATCGAAGCCAAATTCTTAGAAATCTTCTCCTTAAACATTACATCTCTGACAAACTCTTCAGAACCCATATCTAAATATTGGGGCTTATAAGAAATTTTTAAATTCAAATCTAATTTTGTTTTTTTACCTTCAATTTCAACTTCTTCCAAACCAGCCAAACATTTTACAAAACTAGTTTTACCTGTGCCATTCTTTCCTAAAATCCCGATAACATGATTTTCTTTTATTGCACCAGCTTTAGCATTAAACTTAAAAGAAGCCTTAGCAGAAGTCACTCCCGCAGAAGCACCAAAATCTTTTGAAAACGCAGGCCACTCTGAAAGCTGTCTTCCTGCAACCATTTGATTTTTTGTAAAATTAAAACTCAGAGCAGAATCTCTTATCCTTAAATTTTCTTCTTTAATAAAACCATCAAGATACGTATTTACTCCATTAGTAGATGATTTTACTCCTGAAACTAAACCAAACGCACCAGGCACACCATAAAAAATATTCAAATATTCAGTTAAATAATCCAAAATTAACAAATCATGCTCAATAACAATAACCGTTTTTCCCTCGGCAATTTTTCGTATAAACTCAGAAACTCTCAATCTTTCAATAATATCTAAAAAAGCTAAAGGCTCATCAAAAAAATATAAATCCGCTTCTTTCAAACAGGAAGTTAAAATCGCAATTTTTTGTAATTCTCCTCCAGAAAGTTTACTCAAATTATTTTCAAGTAAATGTTCAACATGCAATTCTTTTGAAAGTTCTTTTATTTTCGGTTCATCACCACGTTGCTTTAACAAATCAATAACTTTCAAATTAACAGACAAGAAAGATAAATTCTGAGGTTTATATGCTACTCTAACCTCTTTATTTAAAGATTCAAAATATTTTCCAAGCTCAGTTCCTTTATAATGATCAAGAACTGCTTCTTTCTCATTAAACTTTCCAAAATTAGGAATTAATTTACCAGCAAGAACTTCTACGGCGGTAGATTTACCAATCCCATTTCTACCCAGCAACCCTAAAACACTTCCTTTTTTCGGCAAAGGCAACCCATAAAGAGCAAATCCATTTTGTCCAAATCTATTAACTAAATTCTCCTCTTTCACAGCAGGCAAATTAATAATATCTATGGCTTCAAAGGGACATCTTTTAACGCAAATCGCACAACCGATACAGAGTTTCTCATCAATCTGAGACTTTTCAGAAATAGTAATACACTCCTCACCCTTCTTATTTATAGGACAGCATTTCATGCATTCTTTTGCACAAAGCAAAGGCTTACATTTTTCTTTCTTAACAATTGCTAATCTCATAAAAACACCTAGAATTAAGCAGTTTTAAACATTTTGAAATGAACTATTCTCTTTTAATACCACAATTACCGCAGAACACATCTTCATCTTCAAAAAGTTCATCACATTTAGAACATTTAATAGAAGTAGCTTTTCTCACAACAAGTTCTCCACAACCAGGACAAAATTTCTTATCACTTACAATCATCATATTACATTTAGGGCACTTCACAGGATCTATCCTTTTTTCAATAATAGGCTTATACCCTGATTTCCCAGAAAGAATCTTACCAAAAGCCTCTTCTATAGAGGAACCATCTTGATATTGTCTTAAATCTAAACAACTTCCCATCTTTTTTTACCTGCCTAAACATGTAAATATCTATTTTTAAACTTTGTTCTTATAAACTATATAAATTCACAACCAAAAATAAAAAACGTCAGCTTTATAAACTCAAAATGGAATAAAATAAAAGGAGACATAAAATGCCAAAATCAAGGGTTCGTGGAAAAATTAGAAAGAGAAACGCTAGAGCTAAAAGAAGAGATAGAAAAGAAAAGAAATTTATGTATGGTTAAAACCTTTTAATTCTAAAATTTTATTTATTAATCCCATGGAGATTCGTAACTGAGTGTAAAGCTGCTATTGGTTTCATCACCATACTTTGCCCTTGCAGACATAGATACTTTCTTTAGAAACCTATTGAACCAATCCTGTTTTTCATCTGATTTGAAAACATTTCCAAGAGGAACTCTCAATTCTGCACGATCCCAATAAAATCTTGCTAAAGCAAGACTATCTTTATCTGCATCCTTTAAAACAAATTCTAAACCCACTCCATTTTGATTTATTCCCTTAACAGAAGGCCTAAGAATAAACTTATAGGGGCGATCACCTGAAGCAGAAGTGGAAGAAGAGAAATTAATATTTCGTTGAATAGTTGCTTTATCCCTAAGGCCCTCTGCGAACTTTTTTATTTCAATAGCAATCTCATACCTATCCATAATAGTATCAGCAAAAGCCCTAGACATAGCTCCCGGGAGATTATAATCTCCCCCATTAGCAACAGTTCGGTAAATACTAGCCTTCGAAGTACTAATTCTATCATCTAAAACACGAACATAGGTATCAACAAAAGATTCTTTAAACCTACTAAAATCCACCCCTCCAACACCTTTATATCTAAGATTATCTTCAAAAGAAGAAAGAATAGAAGTAGAAATATTTTTGTTGGTAGGAAAATAAAAAGAAAATATATCTTGAGAAAATACATTTCCTGCAACCAAAAATCCTGCAAGAGGAGCCAATAGTCTTTTTAGCATACCTAAACAATCAAAGGATGCCTTTTAAAATTGATTATACTGAAAGGTATATTAAAAGAGAGCATAATTATATCTTTTTTCTTTTCATTAATAAGGTATTTCCCACAACACTAACTGAAGATAATGCCATTGCAGCACCAGCAATCATCGGATTCAAAAACCCAAAAGCTGCCAAGGGAATGCCCAAACTATTATAAAACAAAGCCCAAAACATATTCTGCTTTATTTTACCAATTGTCATTTTACTTAATCTAATAGCTCGTGCAACATCTGTTGTTTTATTATTCATCAAAACTATATTTCCTGCTTCCATAGCCACATCAGTTCCAGAACCAATAGCTATACCTATATCTGCCTGAGCAAGTGCTGGAGCATCATTAATACCGTCGCCAACCATTCCCACTTTTCCCTTCAACTGCAATTCTTTAATTTTGTTTGCTTTATCTTCCGGCAAAACTTCAGAAATAACATTCGTAATTCCGAGTTGTTTAGCAATTGCATTCGCGGTTCTTTGATTATCCCCCGTCAACATATACACCTTAATACCTTCAGCTTCTAAACCCTTAACTGCACGAATAGAGTCTTCTCTAATTGTATCTGCAATAGCTATAATGCCTAAAACTTTTTCATTATAAATAACAACAACAGTAGTTTTTCCCTGATGTTCCAATTCTAATATTTGAGAACTAATCAAATTAAAATTTTTAAACTTCTTAGCGTATTCTGGCTTACTCACAATAATTTTACTGCCTTTAAATTTTCCTTCAACCCCGTTTCCCGAAAGTGCTTTAAAATTTTTAGCTTCTTCAATTTTAATTTTATTTTCTTTAGCTTTATTTACAATTGCCAAAGCCAATGGGTGCTCGCTATGTTTCTCTACACTTGATGCTAGCTTCAACAAATTTGCTTCTGTTATTTTTGAATTGACAGTAACAATATCTGTAACTTCTGGCTTCCCTTGTGTAAGCGTTCCTGTTTTATCAAATACGACTGCATAAAGTTGATGTGCTATTTCCAATGCATCTCCTCCTTTGATTAAAATTCCCTTTTCTGCACCTTTTCCCGTTCCAACCATAATAGCCGTTGGAGTAGCCAGACCTAATGCACAAGGACAAGCAATTACCAAAACTGAAACTGCAATGATTAGAGATTCAGAAAATGAAGCACCTGTAAAAAAATACCAAGATAAGAATGAAATCAATGCAATTACCAAAACAACTGGAACAAAATAAGCTGAAATTTTATCTGCGAATCTCTGTATTGGAGCCTTTTTTCCCTGTGCATCTTCAATGAGTCTAATTATACTTGCAAGAGTAGTGTTTGCTCCAATTTTTGTAGCTTTAAATTTAAATGTTCCAAATTTATTTATTGTTGCTCCAATTACTAAATCATTTTTATGTTTCTCTACAGGCATGCTTTCACCTGTAATCATACTCTCATCTATTGAACTATTTCCTTCAATGATTATTCCATCTACAGGAACTTTTTCTCCAGGTTTTACTATTAAAATATCTCCAACCACAACTTGATCTACAGATATTTTTAATTCAACCCCTTTTCTCAATACTGTAGCAATTTTTGGAGATAAATGCATTAATTTCTTTATTGCTTCACTAGTTTTTCCTTTAGCAATCGCCTCTAAATATCTACCTAACATAACAAAGGTAATTAAAATTGCTGCAGCTTCAAAATATTGATCTGCCATTTCTAAAAAGAAAACAGCATAGACACTATAGAAATAAGCCGCGCTAGTTCCAATAGCTATGAGCGTATCCATATTTGCAGATTTATTTCTTAAAGCTCCGAATGCACTTTTGTAAATTCCCCGCCCCGCAATAAACTGAACTGGAGTAGCGAGTGCAAAAAGAATATAATCCTCATAAAGTATTTCTATCCCTAACCACATAAATACCATGCCAATGATAAATGCAGGAATAGCAAAGATTAAACTAAAAATAAAATTGTTTCTTATCTTTCTTATTTGTCCTACTCTCTTTTCTTTCTCAGCATTTAAATTAACTTTCATATTATCTATTACTTCTGCGCTAAAATTTAAAGAAGATATAACTTGCTTAATATTATCTGAAGACTGTTTAGTTTCATCAAAAACTACTCTCGCTTTTTCTGCTAGAAGATTAACATTAACTTCTTTAATTCCTTGCTGATTACTTAGTGTTCTCTCTATATTTGCGGCACAAGAAGCACAGTGCATTCCTTTAATGTTTAATTTTATTTCTTTCATTTTTTGTTTTTATTTATAGTA
>CAYYKU010000025.1:0-10028 GCA_964440825.1 Candidatus Woesearchaeota archaeon | reverse complement strand
GCTACAAATATGCCGCCTCACAATATTAATGATGTTTGTGATACAGCTTTGGCTTATATTGAAAATCCTGAAATTACCGCTCTTGAATTGGCTAAAATAATTAGAGCACCTGATTTCCCGACTGGCGGTTATGTTTCTGGCCAATTAACACAAATTTACACTGAGGGTAAAGGTAGATTGATTATGAAAGGTAGAACAAAAATTGAGGATGGAAATAAACCAAATATTATTATCACTGAAGTCCCATATCAAGTTAACAAAGCAACAATGGTTGAAAAAATTGCTGATTTAGTTAAAGAGAAAAAACTCCCAGATGTTTCAGATATTAGGGATGAATCGGCTAAAGGAAAAGTTAGGGTTGTTATTGAATTAAAGAAAGGTTCTGAACCTAAATTTACGTTGAATAGGCTTTTGAAAGATACTCCTCTACAAACAACATTTGACGTTAATATGTTAGCTTTAGTTAAGGATGAGCCTAAGCAATTAAATATTAAAGAAATTATTGAAGTTTACGTTAGACATAGACAAGGCGTTATTAGAAAGAGAACAGAATTTGATTTAGATAAAGCAGAGAAGAGATTACATTTGGTTGAAGGTTTACTGATTGCACAAAGAAACATTGATGCTGTTGTTAAATTAATTAGAGCAGCTAGTGGAAAAGTAGAAGCAGGACAACAATTAAAAGAAAAATTCAAGTTTACAGATAAACAAGTTGAAGCTATTTTAGAAATGAAATTACACCAGATTACTACTTTAGAACACGATAAATTAGCAAAAGAAGATTCTGAGTTGAAGACCGACATTGATGGTTGGAGAAGAGTTTTAGGAGATGAAAAAGAAATCTTGAAAATTATTAAGAAAGATTTAAATGGTATTAAGAAAGATTTTGGAGATGAAAGAAGAACAACTATTGTTAATAATTTAAATGAAGCTTTTGAAGAAAAAGATTTGGTTGATAAGAAAGATGTTGTTGTTACAATTACTGATAAAGGTTACGTAAAGAGAATGGACTTGAAACAGTATAAAGAACAGAATCGTGGCGGCAAAGGAGTTATTGGGACTGAATTAGCAACTGGAGATTTTGTTAAAGAATTGTTGACTTGTTCAACTCATGACTATATGTTATTATTTACTAACAAAGGAAAAGTTCATTGGTTGAAAGCATTTGAAGTTCCTGAGATTGCTAAGTATGGCAAGGGTAAAGCTCTTGTAAATATGCTAGAACTGAAAGATGAAGTTGTAACTTCGGTTATCTCTGTGAAAGAATTTAAGGACTTCTTAATGATGTTTACTAAGGAAGGAACTGTAAAGAAGATTTCATTAGAAGAGTTTGATTCTCCAAGAAAGGGCGGAATTAAAGCAATTGATTTAGAAGGAAAGACAGATACACTTGTAGCTGTTAAACCAATTAAAGAACATCAACAGGTTTTACTTGTAACTAAAGACGGCCAGGCTTGTAGATTTAATTCTGATGATGTTAGACCAACTGGAAGAAATGCATATGGCGTAATTGGAATTACTCTTGATGGAAAAGACCAAGTTGTATCTGCTGAAGTTTTACCATTGGAAAATCAAGATAAGCAATCTATCTTAACAATATCTAAGAATGGGTACGGTAAGAGAAGTGAAATCGGAGAATATAGATTGACTTCAAGAGGCGGAAAGGGAGTTATTAATTTAGCAGTTTCTGATAAAACCGGAGTGATTATTACTTCACAATCTGTAGTTGATGATGATACAATTATTGTTACAACAGCTAAGGGAATTGTTATTAGAACACCTATAACTGACATTAGAATTATGGGAAGAGCAACTCAAGGTGTTAGAATTATTAAGCTTGCAGATGGAGATTCTGTAACTGATTTAGCTAGAGTTCCGGATGTAGTTGAAGAGACTGCGGATAAGTAATTCTTGAATATAAATCTTTAAAAAGGAGAAATTAATCAGATTTTTATGAGCGATAAACATTATTCGAGTCTTGATGAATTTGTAGGAACTTTGCAGAAACAAGGTTTTAAGAGAGAACAAATTGGAGAAATTGCAGATAGTATTGATGCATCACAGAGTTCTTATGGGAGTATACATATTCCTACCTGGGGGGTGCTTGCCGGAGGTGCTGTAACTGGCGGGATTGTTGGAGGATTAGTTTATGGAGGGTGTGCGTTTCTTAATGCTATGGCTAGATCTGAACCCGGTTTTTTAAGCTATGTTTTCACGGCGCTCGCAGCTACTTATGCTTTTAGGAGCGTGGCTTCTGCTAATTTTGAGGTTATTAATGAGGAAAATGAAAAACTTTATCAGCATTTAAAAGGAAAATTTCCAAAGATTGCGAATGAAGTAGAGGGTGTTGCTAAAGCTAGAGTTGAATCTGAAAAGTCGGCACTTGAGAAAAAATTGTATACTCCTGCAACTCATTAATTCTTGAATAAAAACTATTAAAAAGTCTTTATTCTTTTAGTTATTATGGGTTTATATATCGATAGAGATATTTCCTTGATTCCCGCAGAGCCTTGCGATTTTAGTTCTGAAAATTTAACTAATTTAGTTAGCAGTCTTTGCGAAAAGGGCGTTTCTGAAAGAGATTTAAGCAAGCAAGCAATTTGGGTTTGAGAAGTTGTTCTTATGGGAGTTTACGTTCAGTTTTTCCTATTTTAGGAATGGTTTTTGGTACTTTGGTTGGTGTCGGTACAAGTTTATTGTGTGATGATATGTGTAGTCATTTTTATGCAACTGAAACTAATAGGGTTATTGCAAATGGAATTAGTGTGGTATTACCAACAGTATTTTTTATGTCTAGCGGATTTTCTGTTCGTAAATCTCAGGATTATGAGTTTTATCATAGGATTAAAGAATTTTATAAAGATAAACTATCTAGTTGAAATTTTCAGATGTTTTTTATTAAACTTTTTTTCTAAACTTTTAATTACTTCGTAATATTCCTGTCTTTTTCCAGATTCAATTACGTAAAATTCTTTTCTGTGTGCTAAGGATAACCAGTTTAACAAAAGTCTTCCTGACCTTCCGTTACCGTCTATAAATGGGTGTATCCATTCAAAATAGGCGTGATTTTCTAGTAAATCTTCTCGAGTTACATTTGAATTTTTTGTAAGTTTTCCTAATGAATCTTGATAACAATCCATTAAATAAGGCAGAGAGTCTGGATTTGGACATCTGCGGATTACTTCTGTTCCTAGAAATTTTCCCGTTTCTAAATCATAATGTCTTTTACCAATTATTACATTCTTTTTTCTTAAATATCCTACTTCTTCTTCAGGTAAAAGTCCTTCCATTAAATTTTTATGTAAATTATTTATTGAAGTTTTTGTTGGAAGAATTTGTGAAGTTACATTTTGTATCATTAAATCGAATGCTTTTTGATGTGAAGTTAGTGTTGGCGGGAATATTGGTTTTTCTCCTACTTGAACTGTTTGAACCCAATGGTCTTTAATTCCTTCAATGTAGTTTGACTGATAGATAAAATCGTGTTGAAAGTGAGTTCTATCTTCAGAAGATAAATTTGCATAGTTGTCTAGTGAAAGGGTGTATCCTAATGGTGCAGTTTTTACTTGAGGCAAAAGAGTCATATATTTACTAAGATTAAAGGATTAAAGTAGTTTTCTAATCCTTTTTCTTATTCTATGTGAAAAAATAATAGGGACAATTAACATTATTGCAAGCCCGATTATTGAAAGAGTTAGAGCTACCCAATCATGGTTTAAACGTCCTCTTATTACTCCAATGCAACAAATAATTAATGGAATAGATGCGATTATTGTGGATGTTATAAAATCTTTATATTTTATTTTAGATAATCCTGCATAAACGTTTATTATTTCTCCAGGGATAATGAAAAATAATCTTAATAGTAAAAGATTTTCAAATGGATCGTGTCTTAGTTTAAGGTCAAAGCTTTGTAGTTTTTGGTTTTTAGACTCTAAGTATTCATAGTAATCTCTTCCCAACCATCGTGTTATATAGAATGAAATGGTTGCAAAGATAACTGAACCAAATAATGTAAGGATTACTGCAGGAATAAAGGGGAAAATGAACCCTCCAACAAACATAATTGGTGCAATAGGTATCGGGACAAATGAAATAGCCACGTATAATAATACGAAGTAAAAAGGAGCATATTTGTAACTTGCAATATCTGTTATTTTAAACTCAATTCCTTTAACTTGTAAATAAATTGCAAGTCCTAAACAAAGAGCAATTAGCACTATTAAAATTCCGAATTTTAATTTTTTAACTCTATTTTTAGAGGTTTTAAAGGTTAGTTTTTATTATCTAATTGTTTATAAAAAGAGAATTTCTGTATTTTTTATGAAGCGAGTAATAGTAACTGGTTTTGAACCATTTGGACCATATAATCATAATCCGGTGCAAGATATTGCAAGAGAATATGATGGAAAAGTTATTGAAGGTAAAAAAATTACAGGATTAGTTTTACCGTGTACTTATTACGGGGCTTTTAAATTACTCTCTGAAAAAATTGATGAGATTTCTCCTAATGCAATTATTAGTTGCGGTTTAGCTTCTAGAGTTAGGCATATCCAACTCGAAACTGTTGGTAAAATGTTATGCGTGGAAAATATCCTGATGCAAACGGAAAAAGCCCACAAGGAGACAAAATTATTTCTAGTGGAAAGCCAAAATATTCAACTAATTCAGATTTAGTCCATCTTTCTAGAGCCCTTACTGAAGCAAATATTCCCATTTCTCTTTCTGCTGATGCAGAAGAGTTTGTTTGTAACTCTCTTATCTATCTAACTGCTAGAACAATTTATAGAGATAGGTTACAGATTAAGTTTGCTTTTTTTCATACTCCTTGGACTTCTGATTATTTGAGTAGAATAAATCTAGAACCTGGAAAAGTTACAATTCCAAAAAATGATTTACGAAAAACTATTGAAGTTTTAGTTAAAGAAATTATGTAAAGATTATCTTATAAAATATCGCCAAATCCAATCAATCTCCAGTGAGAATTAATATTTCTTGCAATACCAATTGTTTCGCCTTTGATTGGAACGATTGGTATTTTTAGATTGAGTTCTACTTCGTCGTTCTTTATTCTTTTTACCATACCTACAGTTGTAGAGGTGTTGACACTTAACATCAAAGGCTCGCTAGCAATTAAATTTCCGACCTTGTCATGGTTTTCTGTTCCAAATACTTCTGGGAAAAGAGTATATTTTACGTTGATTGTGCTAGAGATTTCTGCTAAGTTTCCTGCTGTTGATGCAATACAACCAGATAAAGCGTCTGCCTTTGTTAAACTAGTGTCTAGCTCTGTTTCAATTGCTAAACTTCCACCAGGTATTGCTTCTGTAATAGCATGCTCTCCTTTATGCATGGAAACTATTTTTGTTTTTACAGTTTGATAATAGAATTGGTTCTGTTTTTTGTAAGTATATCCTGGTTTGATTTCGATTTCATCACCGATTTTTAGAACTCCTTGCTTTAAGGCCCCACCTAAAACTCCCCCATGTAATTCCTTTAATGTTGTTCCTGGTCTGTTAATATCAAAACTTCTAGCAATTAAAAATAAAGGTTTGTCTTTTATATTTCTTTCAGGAACATCTATTTTACATAATTCTTCTAAAACTTTGTCTAAGTTAATTTCTTGTTGAGCTGAAACTGGGATGATTGGTGCGTTTTCTGCGATTGTTCCTTTAACGAATTCTTTAATTTTTTTATAGCTTTCAAAAGCTTGTTCTTTTGTTACTAAGTCAATTTTATTTTGAACAATAATTACATGTTTGATTTTTTTAGCCTGTAGTGCAGCTAAATGTTCCTTTGTTTGAGGTTTTATTCCTTCGTTTGCAGCGACAACTAAAATTGTTGCGTCCATAATTGCAGCCCCCGATAACATTGTCGCCATAAGCATTTCGTGTCCTGGTGCGTCTACAAAAGTTAAATATCTAACTGGTTTTCCTTCAACGTCTTTTTTAGAAGTGTATTTTCCGTCTTTGTCGATTTTAATGATAGAATCTGAGTAGCCTAATTTGATTGTAATTCCTCTCTTTAATTCTTCAGAATGAGTATCTGTCCATTTTCCTGAAAGTTTTGAAAGTAAAGTTGTTTTACCGTGGTCAATATGTCCAACTATTCCTACGTTTATTGTTGGTAAATTTGCTATGCTTTCTTTGTCTTCTGCCATAGAATAAATAATTAATCGGGGTTTTTAAGTGTGGTGGTGAATATAAGTTTTTATAAAAGGTAGTTTTGTTTTATTGTTATGGGTAGTTTTGATGAAATGGAATTTTGTAATTCTGGGGATTTAGCTGTTGTTGTTGGTTTTTTAAGAAGTGTTGCTAGGGATTCGGGCAGATATGCTACTTTTTATGGTCCTGAGTCATTTGACGTTATGATAGCTCGTGGTTTAATTTCTGAAGGCACTATATTAAGAAGACAGGCGGCGCGAGGTCCTGCCGATGATACTTATCAATTAAATAGAGACGGAAGACTTGTGGGTAGAACTGATGTCAGATGTATCCCGGTTTACCTGGAGAACACGATCCTCAAGATTTATTGAATTTGAAAGTTAACGAGCAAGGGTGGATTTTAAGTCCTATTGAAGTTAGAAAGATTATTCGTAAGCTTGAAAACGATATTTAGAATTATCGATATCGTCTATTAACATGGCCAATGTGAGAATCTTTGTAAGTAAGTCTGATTCCTTTTATTAAAATAATTTTCTATCTCTGAGGGTATTTCAAAATGGGGATGTGTTCTGGTAGTTTTAGCATATCGATTATCAACGACTTCTTTTGCAAGTGCAATTAAGTCTAATAAGTGTCTTGATTTTCTTCGATCTTTACTCTTTTCCTTTACTTCTATGTTTAAATCCAGATCTAATTCTGATTGAACATATCTTTCTGAGTGGTTAGGAACCTTTTCTAAGCTGATCGATTTATTTTCTATTTCCATACAACCAAGATATATTTGCAGAGATAAATCGCCCCTTGTAACTATTTGCCTATACTCTTTTAATGTTTTCTGTGTCTTTGAGTCCATTTTATACTTTGGTTGTTTTTCTTTTTACTTAAATTGTTTAAAAAGACTAGAGCTCTCTATTCCGTTATTAATTCTTTTTTGAGTGTTTGTTGCTCTTTCCTGTTGTATTGTTTTAAAATATTTGTTAAATTCCGGCTGGGTGTCTTTTAATATTCTTCTTCCCTTTGGTGTATCTCTAAAATATATATTAGTACTAGTTGCTGTGTAATTTATTACTTTTGTTACATGGGTTTCTTCATCATCAAAACGATATTTTTCAGCATAGATTATTCTTTTGCCCTCAGGAGTTTTTATTTCTAAATTATACTCATGCCAGTAGTCTTCAAGTTTTATTTCCGTATTCCCTTCCTTTAAAGTGTATGTTTCCCTAGGTTTTCTTTCTTCACAACCATTTCCCAGAAGTAGAATGCTTGCTAATGTGAGTGATAAAAGTGTTCTTTTCATTTTATATTCCATATCCTATTAATCCTTCTTCGATGTCTGCTAGTGTTTGGAATGTATATTGGCCCCGTAAGTCAGGTCCATTTTTTATACAATCTATGCAATGTAATTTACATATCTTTTCTAAGTATTTTATATCCTCTGTTTTTCTGCGCAAGGAGAATCCTAATTCTAGTTCTGTTTGTGAATAATTACCTGCTAGGAATCTTAGTGACGGGTTTTCTACTTCCATACATCCCAAAGTTATTTGTACAAGGGAATATCTGTCTCCAGGTTCTCCCGATTCTCTTTCAGCTATTATTTCTTTACCGATTCTAACTTCTTCAGGTATATTGTTTTTTGTCATGTTTTTGTTGTTATTTTTTTACTCTGTCCAGAATATCTTTTATTTCTTCTCGTTCAGTATATAGAAGTCCCACTAGGAATGCGGGGATTGTTAAAGGTATTCCAATTGCCATAGCTGTTAGTGAATCTAAGGTATTTGCTACTGGAAATTCTCTTGCATAAGCTTCTTCTCTTGCTGGTCCTTCTGATTCTCCTTTGTAGAGGGCATGTCTTGTTGCGAATTCATCTAATTTGTTTGTTGGGCAGAATGCAGTATGCATAAAGGAGATATTAGGATTCAATTCTGTAATCTTATAATGTATTGTTCTTCCGCCAAAATAGGCAAGAGCTGGATAAAATGCTGTACGTCTCATTAAAAGTTTTGATGCAACACTAAGTCTTTCTTCTTTGAGTATTGTGATATTTTCTGATTGTTCCATTTTCTAAAGTATCACTCAATCTTTTCTCAGAATTATTTCTTTTCTTCTTTTACGGGTATTAATGATTCAAATTTCTTTGAACCTTCTTTTTCTACTTTCAAATTGATTTGAACTGTGTCAGCGGAGATTTCATTTCCTCTTACTGTTTTTCTTTTTCTTAATCCTTCAGAATTATCCCTCATTCCTCTTCCCTTTGTTAAAATAACTCTTTTTAATGCTTGACCTTTAACGTCTGGCATTCCTGGAAACCCTGCTTTGTCAGATGTTCCAGCTACAAGTAATTCATAACCTTCTAAATCTGCAGAAATCAATTTACCATCAATTTTATCGCCGATCATAACACCATGTAACTCTTCGTTATCTGTTTCGAACTTTACTGTCTTTCCTTTGTGAGATACATTTATCTTGTAAGCCATAATGTATAGTTTGAAATAGTGGTTTATAAAGGTTTTGGGAAGTGAGATTGAAAGCTAGGATAATTTTATAAAGACGTTTTGCCTGCTTTAATCATGAAGAAGGGTGGTGTATTTTTAGGGTTGCTAGTTTTATTTAGTATGGTTTTATCCTTACAATTTGCTATGTCCTATCAATCTGATGCTAGAAATATTTCTATTGACCCCATCCAAATCATGGATGAACCTATTTCGGGTAATTTCTTGCTTAGCTTACTTGATGCCCCTGTAAATTTAATTTTTTCATCTAGTTTTGGTGAAATAACATTAAGACAATTATTAATTAATGAAGGAAAAACTATAGGTTGTGAGAAATATAATTGTTCTGGATTATATCTTGCAAAAGATAGCGGTTCTACTTCTTTGAATTTTAATGCTTCCAAACAAGGAGTTACATATGGGCTTCGATATGAAGAAAGTGTAGCAAGCGTAACTAGTTTAAACCTAAAAGTTTCTGCTAATTTTCCAGAGTCTGCAAGTGTTCCCTTGAGTATTGTTATTGGTAAGAATTATATTTGGAATTTTAATTCTGTTTCAGAGGAGACTATTAACTTTAGACAAGTTTCTAATGGTTGTTTTAATTCAAGTGCTCCTTTGAGCAATGGCGAAATAGATACTTTAGGCTATTGTGAAGAAGTTAATTTAACTGCATCGCCTGCTTATTATTTGGGTGCAAATGTTTCGGGCTCTGGATTAAAACGGTTGGTTTTTACATTGAATAAAGAGGGATATGAAGTTGAGAGTTGTACCACCAATAGTTTTGAATCTGCTTCATTTTCTTCTCCTGTTGGATGTATGGTTTCTTTGTCAGAAAATCAACCTGCAGGAAAATACGAAGTATGTGTAAAGAGTAGCGAAGAGGATTATTCTGTTTATTCTTTAAAGAAAGAAACTAGTGGTTTGAATTGTGGAAGGTATTCATCAGGTAATAAACTTGCAGACTATTCTATTTTTGTTAAAGTCCCTTACTATTCTTCTTTAAATGGAATGGTTGATTTAGGAGAGGGCTTTGATAACTCTGCTGTAGATTCTATAAATAGTTATTTAACTTCTGTTTATGGAAACAATTGTTCATCTAATTGTCTTGTTCCGATTACATTCTATGGGAATAATATTAATATCCAAGTTTCAGATATAAACTCAGTTTATTCTTCTTTAACAGGACCTATAAGATCTAGTAAGTTATATTCCTTATTAGAAGATGTTTATAGGCTAGATTTTTCAGGAATTATTTCATTTAAATCTTTTAATTGGAATGCAACAAAACCTGGAAATAATACTTTAAAGATTAACTTAATAGGAGATGGCTCTGCTGATCTTTTATTGTCTAAAAATTTCTTAGTCGAATCTGTTC
>CAYYKU010000024.1:0-11495 GCA_964440825.1 Candidatus Woesearchaeota archaeon | reverse complement strand
ATATAGATCAAAATATAGAATTCTTAAGGTTATAGATTAATCATGCAACACAGCTTACTATAAAAAATATACTATGCCTTATGTACTTTTTGTTGCTTTGGTTTTGAGAAAAGTTGTTTGCCTTTGAAAAAAGTCGGTTGTGCCCTATTAGAAGAAGAACGAGCAACAAAAGACCAAGTATGCCTGCAATTTCTACAACTCATTCTAGTAGGAGACAAAACTCGTGTATTCAAACTTTTACATCGCGGACATTGTTTTCTCATAAACTAACTAGATTTCTAATATACTTAAATGTTTAGGAACATTATTTTAGATGTAAAACATTTTAGTTAAAAAATGAAAGAATAAATACATATAAAATCTAAAACTTAAAAATAAAATTACCGATCACTATCAATCGTAAGTAACCTCTAAGTTTGCAATATGCTCTCCCGCATCTACATATTTATAAACGAACCGTACAATCTGATAATAAGTAGAGCTTTTCCATTTATCCTCAATAACTCTCCCATCATCCAGAGTCCATTTAAAAGTTAAATTATAATTAGAAGGTAAATTCTGACCAACGTAAGTACCAGGCGCATGCAAATAAGTACAATTAAGTTTTCCATCTTGAGTATAAAATCCATTATTTCTATTCCCAGAACATCCATTAAAACAAGTAGAGCAATTAACAACATAAGTTTGAGAAGCATCAAAAGATACAATATCTGTTCCTACAGACTTTCCTTTTTCAGGACTACTAATTATTGGCACAACACTAATGCCTTCTTGTAAAATAACAACCCTCGTATAATTAGAAGAGCTTAGAGATCTTCCTCTTTCATTCGCAGTTAAGGTAACATCATAAATACCTGCAACAGAATAACTCTTATTTATATTTCCAAAATTAGGATTAACTAAATTTTTTTCAAGAAAAGTATAATTAGAAATAGTAATTTCACTACCTGTACCATTAGCGAAATCCCAAACAAGATTTAAAATATCATCTAGATCATATGAAGATTGTTTAAAAGAAATTACACTATTTACTAAAAATACAGAACCATTAGAAGGACTATCTATTCTCGCCACAGGGGTAAAATCATTATTATTAGAAGTAACATTAATATATTGAGATATATTTGAATAAGTCCCATACATATCAGTAACAATTGCCTTGAAGAAAATATTGTTTCCAAGGGAAGTAGCTTTCCAATAATTTTTAGTTGAGATAAAACTAAAAGGACTAGCGCCAGATATCCAAGAGAAAAAGGGAGACCAGCTACTACTGCCAACTGGATAAAAAATAGTATAATTAACACCCGTAGTCACAAAATTTACACTCCCATTTATTTGTAGATTAACAATATCTCCAACATTAGCAGTATCTACAATATTTCCAACCAAATCAAGCCATACTGCATCTTTAACATAACCACAGATAACATTTAAACTTTTATTATAATCATAGCAATCTTGTTGTAAACTACAGTTAGAATAATTTATTAAACCATCCGAATATTGAGTTACACCATTTGAATTATTAAAAGAATTTCCAACACACGTTGTTTTACAAAGGGAAATATTCTGAACAAACCCATCTCCATCAGAATCAATTCCTAAAGAAGAAATATTCTGAAACACTTTGTTATTCGAATCATTACAGTCAATAGGAAGAGTTAAACTTGAAAAATGAGAATCATTGTAATAATCAGCAGGGCATGCAGAAGTAATTGGAATTGAAATATTAGTTGAATTTCTATAAAGATCATTATCAAAATCTGCAAAACAATTAAATTGCAGGATAGGCAAATTACAAATAGCAGTAGCACCGCCACAATCACCAGTGCACTCCCATACATAATTTTCATAAGTATCCACTGCATCAGCTAAAGTCCCTAAAGAACAAGCATTTAACGTAGAACCACAAACACCGTTTAAAGCAGAACACCCACCCCCCTTATTATGTACTAATAAGTTATTTGCATAATAGGTATGGTAATTAGCTATTTCCTTTAGATTATAAGTTTGTATAATCATCGATTTACAAGTAATCTCTTCTATCTCAAAATATTCTCCAAAACTATCTAGAACTTTATCTCCAACCTGCAATACTCCCCTAAGTTTTAACTTGGAATTTTCCTGTAGAGTATTAAGAGGATTAATTGATTTCCAACCCTCAGTAGTATAAATAGGATGCTCATCAGTCATAAGTAAAAAACTACCACTATGAAAAGTAATATTACAAAGATTGTCTCGTATGGGAGATTCGATACTTAACACCTTTGAAGGTAAATTTAGCCCATTAGATTCATCATAACTTAAGACCATATCTCCAAGTTTAACATTTTCTATATTTTCCTGAATACCATTAGACATTAAGACTTTTGTTCCAGCAGGAAAACAAGAACTACCCGCATAAACAAAGTTAGCAAATATTAATATAAATAGCATACAAAAGAAGAAACTAACACCCATTTTCATAAAAAAATATAATGAAAAGAATATTTAAACCTAACTACATGTTACATCTAGAGAAACTTTTCCATTTTTTGAAAAATTTATAGAGTTTAAATCCATATAATCCACAGAAACTCCTTTTGCAAATTCCTTAGAAGTAGAATTTAGATAAATTCCATTAAAATAAGAGTAAATAGTACAATTTTTATTTTTAGATAAAACTAAATGATATTGTATGAATGGGTTTCCAGTAGTGAAATCAACCCTTTCACAATATATATCAGGATTAATATTAGTACAAGTAATGTGACTGACAGAAAAATACTTAAAAAAACATAAGAAAATTCCCACAATACAAATAATAAAGGTAATAAGAATTATCTTTTTGAAAATAGCAAAATATTTCTTATTCTTATAGGCCTTATTAAGAAAAATATTTAATAAAGGGCCCATAATTCCTACAGAGAGCATAAGACTTACTACTAAAAAAGTAAAAGAATATGATTTTCCAGTTAAGTACTGAAAAAAAGAAATACAAGAACGATATACACAATTTACATTTGAACTATAAGGAGTAAATAATAAAGAAGAAATTGCCACAAAAAAAAGCATTCCTTCAGCCAAGTATCCAGAATATTTTGAAGGTTTCTTAATCCAATATAAACCAAGCAAAGCAAAAGGAATCATGAAGAAATGAGATACGCCTATTAAAAAATCAATAAGTGCCTCTCCTTTATCAAAAAAATAAGGATTAATAAAAATAGGAAATGAAAATAAAACAGAAGAATAAATACTTAAAATCCAAATACCCTGACCTATAACAGCAATAGATAAAAAAGAAACAAGCATTCCTGGACTTCTAAATAAAAAACCAAAAGATAAAAGAAAAAAGGAGAGATAACAAAACCATAAAAAATCACCCTCGCCATAAAAACGGAGCTTAGAAAGAAAAGTGATTAATCCTAACAGAAAAAAGATAAACCCAAAAATATAAAATCTTTTTTTATCCATGAAAATAGATAATCAAAAAAGCTTATAAATGTTATCTAATAAAAAAGAAAGGTTATCAAAATTACCATTTATATCTTTTCAAAACTTCTATCAGATCCTTAGAAACATAATCAATCATCTTCAAACTTTCTCCTTTATATTTCTCTTTTGCAAAAACTATTTCAAATAATTTGAAATCATTCATAATAGAAAGTTTATCCGCAACTTGTATTATCTTACCTTCTTCAGTTTGTGGGTCTTTTGAACTTCCATGGTTAGATATACAATCTTCAATTATAGAGTTTATCTTCCCAAACTTCTCTTTTACCATTTTCACACCTATCTGTGCATGATTTTCAGATTGAATAGATCTTGCTACATCGTGAAGCCAACAAGCAATTTCCAAGGATTTTTTATCAACCTTTTTATTTTTAGCAAGTTTCAAAGCAGTCTTTACAACCCCTTTTGTATGCTGAACAAGAAATTTCTTTTCAACACTTGGCTTCATCTTTGCAAATTCTTCAAGAGCAAATTTCCTTGCAGATGCCTTAGTAAGACTGACCATAAAATACCTAAGAATTAATAGTTTTTAATCGTTTTGTAAAAAGCTACTTTCTTTTAAAATATTTAACCCCTAAACTCTCACCCAATATTATCTGCGCCTGACACTTATGTTCTTCAATAAATCCCAACTCAAAACATCCGCCAAATATTTTTTGATGAAAAACTTTTTCAGAATTTCCAACTATCATTGCAGTATGGACTAAAAAGTCTGAACCTAAATAAAAAGCAGCAAGACTCCCTATGGCTGGCTGAGAAATAACAAAGTTTTCTAGAATTAAATCGTCCATCTGGTCAGCAGGAATAGCAATCGGATGACTTAAACCTCTCTTTAAATTAAAAACATATGCCATCGTACCATGACAATTTGAACGATACTTTGCAGAGAGAGGATAAGGCTCAAATCCACCCGAACCCGCAAAGGGATTTCCCAATAGTTCAGTTACTCTTTGCCTTGCAACACTATCAATCTTCGAACTTAATTTCATATATGGTTTATCACAGAACTCTTCTTTAAAACATCAATAATTACCTTCTTTTAAATGTTTTTAATATATTTGTGAATACTTTTTTCTTCTAAAATTACGTGCACCTGCAAAATCCTGACTATATTTACCAACAATACCTAAAACTCTTGTCACAGAACTAGGATCGCACTTAACCGTTAGATCTTGACAAGTACCTGAAGCAAAATATCTTACATCCACATAATCCTCGCCATAATTTATAACTGCTGCAACAAGTATTGCTCTCTTGGAACTTTTCCAAATTTTACTAGAAACAACATCTGTAACACCAGAAACACCATTTAATTTAGCCAATAAAGTTTTAGTTTCATTTAGAAAATTATGATCGGGTAATCCGTCATGATTTTGAATCACATGGCCGCGATGTCTCATAAAAATACCTATAAAAAATAGTTCTTAAGGAATATTATACTCTAAAATATATTTTGAAGTAAATAGATGTTTGGAACATGGTGAAATCAATTTCAAAACTATCTTTTACCGATAAAGTAAGAATAATTTACTCCGACCTGTTCAGGATTTAACAAACTTCCAGAACCTAATAAAGATGTAAAAAAAGCCTCGGGGTTTTTAACGCAATTACTAGAATCTGGCTCATAATGCGCTACACCTTTTTCACTATGAACAACCTCAAAGCCAAATATCTTGAAAACACTTGGAATAAAGGGATGTATCGCCTCTCTTCCTGCAACAGCCACAACAGAGTGTTTATCTGCCAAATTAAAAGCATACTCTAAATCTACTGGATTAAGAAAATCGCCATAAACGCCCACACTTACTAAAGTAGAATATTTTTTTTCAGTACCTAAATCATCCCAAACCGCACTAGCCAAATCCTCCTGAGAAAGGTTTGCACAAACAAGATTTCTATATCCTCTTTGTTTTGCCTTAACAAGCATATTGGCAGAAAAGTCTACTCCGTCAAAAATAAGATTATTAACTTGTCCAAGTTCTTCAAATGCCTTTCCCACAAGCCCAGAACCACAACCAAGATCTAAAACTTCTTGACCCTCATGCAAATACGGCGAAAGCATTCTTGCCATTTCAGCTGGAGCTACCCACTTAAAATTCTTTACATCTGCTTCATAACCATTACTATCATCAGCAGCACGTCTGTTCCAACGAGAGATATTTGAAGTAAGACTAAATTTAGACAGCTCTAAAGAGATGCCTGGCTTTGCTTTTTCTTCCAAACATACCTTCGCACCTTCAGCCATAAACCATTTATTTTGATCCATCTTAAATTATCACAGAACTCTTCTTTAAAATATCAATAGTAATTATCTTTTAAATGTTTTGAAAACTAAATTCCACTAGCTAGAAATGCCCACCAAGGTTTTATTGTTTTCAAGACCTTTCCAGTTTCAGCATCAATTTGAATAGAAACATTTCCTTTAACATTAAATAGTCCGAACATTTTTCCTTCTTTCACAGATGTTAATTCATAAGCGGTTTGATTGTTTCCGACTTCTTTTAATTCTATTGTAAAATTCAAATTACCCAAGACCTCAATTGCTTTTTCAGAAGCTGTCTCTGGCATAATTTTTATTTCTGCTCTTCGACCATTCGAAAGAGTAAAAATTTGCTTTTCTGTTTCATTTTTATTAATTTTCTTTCCACATTCACCCTGGATCCAACTTTCTACACCGTCTGCACAAGCCGCACAAGAATTTCCATATGTCTGACTTTCATCCGAACAAACTCCACAAGGAATGTTATTCTCTTTACAGAAAGTTTCATTGCCACAATTATATTTTGCTCCACAAACAGGAACATATTCCATTGTACAAATTTCAGCTAATTTTTCTTCTGCAGTACATATATGTTCTACATTCAAACTAGCAATACCATTTTCACACTCTTCTTTTGTCTCAAAAGTCTGCAATCCGTAATACATATAGAATCCGCAAAATGCTTGTTGATCACACAATTTATTCTCATTATCAATCCAGTATAGAAAATGACACCTAGAAGTATTAGTACAACTAATAACAGGCAAACAATCTGCATTACAAGTTACAACTGCACTTTCCCAGGGATTACACTCACCAGAAATAGATTCACAAACATCTCCTATACAACACTTACCTTCACGTTGTTCACATTTTCCATTTTCAGGACAATCTTCAGGACAATTACAAACATTTTCATTTAAACCACAAAAATTATCTCCACACTTAATACAAGTCCCAACAGGATTTCCAGATTCTCTCCCAGTATCAACACACTTACCATCAACAACTTCACGAGTATCCATACCGGACTGCCACTCAGTCAAACCAGAACAACAACTCGAAGGATAATCATAAACAAAAACCTTAGAAAAAAGATTACCCTCACTAGCACATGTTACAGTTTTATTACAATCTTCAGGACAATTACAAACATTTTCAAGACCATTACAAACTTGATCCCCACAAGCTAAACATCTACCTACGGGCCATCCGCTTAAAGCCCCAGTAGAAACACAGGCCCCATTTACAATAATCCGAGTATCCATTCCTTCTTCCCAAGCCTTTAAACCTACACAGCACGCAGGAGGATATTGGTCTACAAATACCGTAGAATACTGCTCTCCCAAATTTGCACAAGAAGAGATATTTCCAGCACTTACAAAACTTCCAACTAAAAATAAAAATAGAAACACATACGCAATTCCAAATCTCATAAACTGAAACATACTTCTTTATTTATAAATTACACGATAACTGCAAATAGAATGGAAGACTATAAACCTTGAGCTCTTTCTGTATAAACAATTTCATTTTTTTCATTAACAGTGCAACACCCATCAAAAGGACTACCAACAGCTCCCAAAGAATACCAAAAAGACTTTCCTGCCAGAGTAAGAGCATATGTACAAACAGACTTAAAAACTTCCACCCTACCAGAATCTGTATGTTTATAATTTAAAAATTGAGAATCCTGTTTCAACTCTAAAAGACCGATCAATTTTCCTCTTGGACCTAAATCGAAGGTTAAAAATTCTCCAACAGATTGACTTAATGTTTTACTCATAAAAAATTAAACTAAAAAGCCTTTAAAAACAAATGGGTATTATACAAGATATTTCTCAGAAATTTTGCAAAAGCAAAAAATTTACTAAATTATAGAAAAAATTAAAAAATCCAAGAACATAAATCCTTTTAAACCATAAAAGAAAATTAAGTTCATGAAAATTTATGTAACACACTCAAGAAAATGGGATTATCAAAACGGACTTTATGCTCCGATTAGACAAAGTCATTTAAATGCCCAACATGAATTTATTCTTCCGCACGAATTCAGCAATGAACCCTTTCCATCCCAAGAATTAATTCTCAATGGAGGACTAGATCTTTTATTGGCAGAAGTTTCAATACCCTCAACACCGCAAGGAATAGAGTTGGGATGGGCTAATTCTAAAGGAGTTCCAATAGCTTTCTTATATCAACCAGAAGCCCAACCATCAAACGCACTAGGAAAAGTTTCTGATTTCTTTGCAATATACTGTGATAATATACAACTAATAAACGGAATTAACACTGCCATTAAATGGGCAAATAAAAAGAGAGACTAAAATTTTTGCAAAAAAAATATGCTAATTAGATAATCACACTAAGAAACTATCTTAACAAGCTTTGACGGATCAACGGCAGAGGCGTCTTGCATATTGCATTCACCTTGCTCGTAGATTATCGCATTCCCAGTTCGGCCCATATAACCAAAATCATATACTCGCTTATCCAGCAAATATAAAACTTTGTCGCCACTGGCAAAATCTATTTGTGTTTTGTCCCCCATAATTAATAAAGGATAGGTAGTATAAAAAGATTACGGATGAAAATTAACCAGCATATTTTAAGTAACTAAAAATTCCTACAATAACAAAAAGAAGTAAAATAATTAACTCAAGCCATTCACGTGCAGAAAATTTTTTATTTTTCTTTACCATTGCTAATGACTCCACCAATGACCATGGAAGTTAAAATCAGAAACATTATTTCTCCAATATGCTTTCAAAACTAAAAATCCGCCAATAATCAAAGCCAAACCAATTAACCAACTCCAAGCCATTCCTTCCGCCCAGTTAAACCAACCTAAGAATATAATAGAAGAGAATCTCCAACATAAAATACCCAAAACAATCAAAATTATCCCAGAAGCAATTTGAGAAGGAGTTCTTATTCCTCTAGGAGTTTTAATTTTAAAATCCATTCTTTTAACTAACTTAATAATTAACCAAACACCAAAACCGACAAAAAGAAATCCTAAAAATTTATTAGACAGAAAAGCAAAAGTAAGTTCACGAATGAAAACTTCTTTTAAAAATTCAAAAAACCAAATTGAAAATGTATATGCAAAAGTCCAAAACAAAAATACATCTGAACCGATGTAAATTCGCTTATTATGTATTAAAGACCAAATAATACGAGAAGCAATTGAAAAACATAAACCAATTAATAAAATTGAAATAAACTTAACCTGGTAAAAAGAAGTATTTCCAAAAAGTTGTTCTAATAAAAATCCAAAAACAATATACAAAACAGTATAAATTAATGTCCAAGCAGCAAACCACCCAAACTCTTTCAAATAAGGATTAACTTTAGAAAATTCTTTTCTTTCGTGATGAGTATTTCTCATAAGAATTTTAATCTTATAAGATATTTAAAGGTTTGTAATAAAACTACTTTCTTCTTTTTGTTTAAAATACAATACTTATATAAAGTTTAAATTAGTGTGGAAAAGAATGACAAGCATAGAAAACATTAAAGCGAAAATCGAAGAAACAAGAGACGAAATTGAAAAATATAAATTTGGCTATGATCAGATAGGCACCTTTGCAATAAGTCTAATTGCCGTTTTAAGTGCAGTTTGTATTCCGATTAGTTTAACCGTAAAGGGATTGTTTGCAGCAAACATTTTATTAATTTATCTAATAATTACCATATCTATATTAATCATAGAAAGAAAATTTTGTAAAAATTCATCTCTAATTTTAAATATCTTAGATAAAAAATTAAAAAAATTACACGAAGAACTAATAACTATTACAAGCTATAATAAATTATGAGCTTAGATTTAACAAATTTTTGGGAGCAACTGCTATATCCTATAAATAACATCATTTTATTATTAATCGCAGGTCTTCTTACTTTATTAACAGAGGAATTTATTAGACAATTAAAAATCGTAGGATGGTTAGAGGTTATTAGATTCGACAATGTTTTTTGGAATGGACTGCTCACTTTTCTATTGAAATTTATATTTGCTTTTTTCATGGCATTCACCACTATATTTATTATGATTGCCTTGATTAGTATTATTTTAGCAATAATTGGTAGCTTGTTAATTTATATATAATCAAAATACCTAAAAGTATATCTCTTTCCAAAATCTATTCGTAAAATTTTCGGAAGACTACTAAAGAATAAAATTTATTAGAGAATTACATCGGGCATCAAAAACAAAATCCACCCTAAAAAAAGAATCATAATCAATAGTCCAATAATGGATAACCATTCTTTCTTAAAATAAGATTTCATTTCATCAGTCATCGGAAAAACATGAAACAGAAACCCCATATAAAACAAAAACAAGAAAATAAATATCCCAGAAATAATTAATAAATGAAGAGTACTGGCTTTTTCAAACTCTAAAGTCATCTGAAACAAATTGAAAAAGAGAGAAATAACTATTCCAAAGGCTAAAACAAAAGTAAATCGATTCAAGATTTTTCTATCTTTTTTATTCTCTTCTATATCTTTTCTTTGTAAATCGACAAACTCCTTCTGTTTTTCTAGAAGTTCAATTTGTTTTTTTGCCAAAGTAGTTTGAGTTAAATAAAAATCCCTTTCAGCAGAGGTAACAAGGCCACTCATCGTTTCTCCAACAACACTCTAACTTTTCCAAAATCAGCTCTTCTATTACTCAACTTCATAACACAACCAATCAAGAAATTCAAAGATTCTTTCTTTCCACCCTTATATTCATCCCATACTTTCTTATTCTCTAAAATAGCAACATCAACCAAATTCTTAGTTTCTTCATCTGAAATCTTTCCTATGTTTTCTTTCATCGTTTCCTTCACAGAAAACGACTTCGGAACAAAACCATTCATAATTTGTTTAGCTTTTAATACTGTAATTTCGCCTTTATCTACAAGTCCAATCAACTCAGCCAAATGTATTGGCTTAATATCAACATCTTCATCTTCCAGAGTTTTATCCTCATGATTTAAAATTCTAAGTAACTCAATAGTTATCCATGAAACGTATTTCGATAAATCGACACTCTTCGCAATTTCCTCTGCGAAATCAACTAGTTCTAAATTCTTAATTAAAATATCTGCATTCGCTTTATCAACTTTATATTTCTTAACCAACTTCTCAAGTTTTGCAGACGGCATTTCTGGTAATTCTTTCTCAACTCTTTTAACATCTTTCTCTTCAATCTTAACAGTAGGCAAATCAGGGTCTGGGATAAATCGATAGTCCGCGCCAGATTCTTTCTCTCTCATTTTAACAGTTTTACCTTTCGCCTCATCAAATGCCAAAGTTTCTCTCTTCTGCTCAATTCCATTTTTGTAATTCTCCAACTGCCTTGTAATTTCATAATCAATCGCCTTTCTTATTTTCTCTAAAGAATTCAAATTCTTCATCTCAACTCTCTCACCATATGTGGAAACATTAACGTCGACTTTTATTCCGCCGTTCTTTCTAAATGCTTTAATATAAGACAAAGAATGAACAACTATTCTCAACCAATTTACAACCTGTTCAGATGAAGTAAAATCTGGCTCCGTAACAATTTCAACAAGCGGCAAACCAGAACGATTATAATTTATTCCACCCATTTCAGGATTCCATTGTGCAGGATCTTCCTCAAGATGACATTCAGTAATCCTTATTCCTTCAAACTTCCCATGCTCAGCACAAGGCACAGCAAACGGACCAGAAATAGTATTTTGATAACCTTTTGGCAAATCTGCCCAGT
>CAYYKU010000023.1:0-11709 GCA_964440825.1 Candidatus Woesearchaeota archaeon | reverse complement strand
CTTAGGATCAATTTCAACATTATCAATATTTAACCCATATTTTTCCAATTGCCTATCTATTCCCCCACTACCCAAACCAACAACTAAAACATCTTGAGCATTAGGATTATAACTGACTGCCTTTCCAAAAAGTTTAAGATATGGGAAAATAAATTCTTTACTTTCTAACTCGTATTGTGTATGCGTTGCTCCATCGACCAACAAAAACCGCATACTCCCTTCATCAATAACTTTTAACTTTGCATAATTACTTTCAGTTCCATATATTTCTTTAACATCTGCATTAGAAGATAGAACAACCGGCCGAGTAATTAATATTAAAACAACTAGTAGCAAAACCCCCAACATAACTCCTAAAAATTTCTTTTTCTTTTCAAAACTAAACCCTATAAAAGACAACATAAATAATAACCCACCAATAAAGAAAATTATTGATTTAACACCAAAAAAAGGAATAAGATAAAATCCAATTAACATTGCGCCAACAAGAGAGCCCATTGTTGCAACACTAGATAACTTACCTGCAGTAACTCCTATTTTTTCTAAAGTCTTGATCTTTAATTTAAGAGAATATGGCGTTATTATCCCCAACAATACTAATGGGAAAGTAAACAAAATGAAAGCACTAGCTAAAGCACCATATCTTACACCTAAAAGATTAGTCTTAATTAATACATTGCCTGTTAATAAAGGAATGATTAAAATGGCAATTGCAGCTAAAAAAATTATAAAATAAAGGATATTTAATCTTAATATTTTATCTGCTAACCACCCCCCTAAAAAGTATCCGAGAGTAAGAGCAAAAAGAGTTGCAGTTATTAAAGAGGACCAAACATATACAGTACTCCCATAATATGGCGCAATAATCCGGGTCCCCAATATTTCTAAAATAAGGACAGTAGCTCCTGCAATAAAAACGGTCAAATATAAATAATACTTATCAAAAGCTATCTTTATTTTTTCATCCATTATTCTCTTCCCACCACACTATAATTTAAAATGAATAAAGTAGCTACTAAAAACACAGAAACTAAAGATAGAATTCTCACACGAACATTTTTTTCGTGCATTGCTACAAACCACCCTTTTTTATACATATTATATTCAGTAAATTTAACTTTATAAATCCTTTTACTAACGGAGAAATCTATTTTTTTCTTCTGAAAAAAGCATTAAAATGTGTTACAACTTCAAACATGAATACACAAAGAACTGCCACGCCAATCGCGATTACCCAATCAATTAAATGCAAGAAACCAAAACCAAAAACTTGGCTCAGGAAGGGAACATATACCGTAGCAATTAAGAATAAAACAGCTGAAACAGTTAAAATCCAAAGAGCAGTATTATCAAATAAAGATTTAACAAAAGATTGTGTTGTTGACTTACTAACTATAATCAAAAAGATATTTGAGATAATCAAAGTTGCAAAACAAAAGGCCCTAGCTTCATTAAAATTACCATGTAAGTACATTGAAGTTAAAAATACAGCAATACAACCAAGGAAAATAACAAAACCCCTAATTATACTATAGATAAAAGAGTTTCTATTTACAATGTTTTCTCGAGGAGACCTAGGTTTTCTAGTCATAATATCTTTTTCTTCCATTTCAGATTCAAAGACAACTGAACATGCCGGATCTATAATCAATTCCAAAAATAAAATATGCACTGGAAATAAAATTAAAGGATAGTTAAATACAACAGCAAAGAAGGTTATCGCTACAATAGGGATATGAACAGCAAACAAATAATGGAAAGCTTTCCTTAAATTATCATAGATTCTCCTTCCAAGCCGTACGCCATTAACAATTGAAGTAAAATCATCATTAAGTAAAACTATATCTGAGGCTTCCCTTGCAACATCAGTCCCTCTTTCGCCCATCGCAATACCAATATCTGCTGCCTTCAATGCAGGAGCATCATTTACGCCGTCCCCAGTCATTGCAACTATCTCGCCATTTGCTTTTAGTGCATGAATAATTCTTAATTTCTGCTCAGGAACAACTCGCACAAATAAATTAACTTTTTTTATTCTCTCTTTAAGTTGACCGTCCGTTAAACTATTAATTTGACTCCCAGTAATATAGTCTTTAGGATTCTTTAACCCGATTTCCATCGCAATATTTTGTGCAGTTCCAGAATAATCCCCAGTAATCATAATTACCTTAATTCCAGCAGTATAACAATCTTGAACTGCTTGCACAACCCCTTCACGAATAGGATCTTCAAAACCGAGAAACCCTTCAAATTTAAATTTAAAACTAGATTGTTTTTCAGGAAGAGCACCTACAAATTCTGATTTAGCAACCGCTAGCACTCTTAAACCCGTTTTTGTAAATTCTTCTAATTTCTTGATTAACTTCCTCTTCTCGCCTTCACTTAACTTACAAAGTTCAAATATTGCCTCTGGAGCCCCTTTAGCTGCAATAATTTTTTTCCTACTCTCTAAATTTTTCCAAACATAAGAAACAGCAAGGAAATCATGAGACAAGGGATACTCCTTTAATAACTCCCAAGATTCATGATTATGTTCTTCATCAATTTTCCCCTTAAATAAAGACCTCAAAGCCTTCTCCATAGGATCAGTAGGATCTTTTTGACTTGCTAAAATACCATAGTCAATTAATTCGTGAAAACTTTCTGGAATAGGCTCATGATCTATGGTATAAAATCTATTATTAGAAAACAACTTAACAACACTCATTTTATTTTGAGTGATAGTTCCAGTCTTATCGCTACATAAAACGGTAGCAGAACCTAAAACTTGAATTGCTCTTTGCTTTCTAGTAAGAACATTATTTTTTGACATTCTCCAAGCACCGAGGCCTAAGAAAATAACTAAAACAACTGGAAGTTCTTCAGGAATTATAGACATTGCGAGAGTAATTCCTGGCAAAATAGCCTCGATAAATTTATGTCCAGCTAACCAATAAATTAAAGTAACAAGGATAGATAAAGAAATAGCTGTAAAAGCTACATATTTTACAATCTTACTAGTTTCTTTTTCAAGACTAGTTTTTTCATTAACAATACCGCTCAAACTTTTCCCAATCTTACCCATCTCAGTATTACTGCCTATAGACTTAACTATTGCAATAGCTCTGCCACTAATAACTAAAGTACCAGAATATGCAAAAAAAGTATCTTCGCCACCAGGAGCTTGCATAGCGGTTTTAACATTTTTAGTCTCTCCTTTCCTAACAGCAAAACTTTCTCCAGTCAAAATACTTTCATCAACATTCAAATTACTAGATTCCACAATAATGCAATCCGCAGGAACTCTATCTCCCTCTGAGAGAACCAAGATATCTCCTGAAACAACTTCTCTCCCAGGTATTCTTTTTATTTCATGATCTCTAAAAACCAATGCTCTTGGACTAGATAAATTTCTAAGAGCATCTAATGCTTTCTCAACTTTATTCTCCTGATAAACAGTTATTATTATACTAAACAATACAAAACCGAGAAGTAAAAAAGACTCAATAACATCTCCTAAAAATAAATACAAAATCCAACAAGATAAGATAAGAAGAAACATTGGTTCTTTCAGAACACTAAAAACAATATATAGAAAACTCCTTTTTTTCTCTCTAGGAATCTCATTATACCCTTCACTAGCTAACTTTTTTTCTACCACTGAAGAACTCAAGCCACTCAAACTCATAGAATCTAAGGTTTCAATCACACTCTGCATAGAATAACTAATATACTTTGCTTTTTATAACTTTTCAAAAATTAATCAATATCACTAAAAACTTCTTGTTCTGGATAAACAATTACACCCTTAGGAGTAATTTGCATCGCAACAATTCTCTTCTGATGTGCAGCACCCCTAAGTTTTAATATTTCAATTGCATTTTCTCTAATATTACCGTGCTTCAAAGAATAAAGAACAACAACACCATCAGCCAAAAATTCTTCAACTCCTGTTTGAGAAAAAATCTTTGGAACCTGTTCAGTTTCAGTAATTAAAAATGAAGTTGAACCAGTCTTCTCTAAGAATCTAAATAATTGTTCAATATATATTCTATAACTATCGTCTTTACCAGTAAAAGCGGAGGCAATAGCAGTTAAAGAATCAATAACTAAAAAATCCGGCTTAAGATAATCTCTAGGCAACAATACAGGATCAACATCAATCAATAGCTCTCCTTTTTGTTTAGCTAAAAGAGCATCAACATTCCTAGTAATATCGAAAGGATTCATCCTCATAAGTTTTAGTTTACCTTTCTTTATCAATTCCCTAGGATTCCAACCAAACCCTTCCATATGCTGAATTAATTTTTCTTCATTTTCTTCAAGAGTCATATACAAACATCTTTTCCCTTCATTTGCTTTGTTGATTAAAGTCTGCAAACAGAAAATAGTTTTACCACTACCAGCACCGCCTGCAATAATAACCGAATTACCTATGGGCAAACCTTGTAAAAGCAATTCATCAAAACCATCAATACCTGTAAAAACTGAACCTTTACTAGAACTTGCTTGTCTATCTCTTAAACCCTTAATAGCATTGGCGATTGGAGCCCGTTGTTTTAATACCTCATCACCGGATTTTTTAATTTTTCCACCATCCAGCTCTGCATCAATTTCTTTTTTTATTGCAGCCATATCAATTTTTTTACTAGTTATTACTTTATCTTTCTTTGCTATTTTTTTTACCCCTTTTTTATTTTCAAGAACCTTCAGAGCAGAAACTTTTGTCTTACCTATAAACCCTTTTTGCATAGCATAATGGTGATATTTTTGATCTTCTCTCAACATATGATGATACAACCAATTCGCCATAAACTTTCTACATTTTTCTAGAAGATTAGCAACAGGAACTGAAACTATCGCTTCCTTAGATGTAACAATCTTATTTAAATCTGATTTGAAATCATTAAAAAATTGAATGAAATCCTTATGGATCTTAATGTGTTTTGCCAAACCAGGAAACCCTATTTTCTCCATATATTTTTGCTCATATGCAAAATGTTCACCAACATATTCGCTAGCAAAATGAAGTGATTCTCTTACTTTTGTAAGTTCCTCTCCAGAAATTGCTGCCTCATGCATCTTATTAATTCCTCCTATGAGTTTTTTATGTTGATTATCAATCATTACTTCATCAACAGTCATCTTTTGCTCCCACAGGAGAGGCTTGTAAGGCTTAGTACTCTTCTCTTTCATACTCCTCTTTTTTATTATTTTTTTCACCATACTTTTATTTTTAATATAATCCTATTATTTAAATATTACTTAATTCCGTGCTCTGTTAACCAAGGAATATATTTATGATCTACTTTAATCAAATGATCATCTAACCAGTCCCTTAAAAAAATCAAAAAATCTTTAACTAATACAGAAACGTCTTCCTTTTTTTCAAACCGTTGACTAAACTTCAAAACTTTAACCAACATAATTTGATGCTTCTCCATATGTTCTTCCGCTTGAGGATATTCAGTATCTTCAAAATAGCCTTCCTCTGTGGAAAAATGTATTCTTGCATACTCTATTAACTCATTAAGAATTTCTCCAAGGACTTCTTTATCTTTTCCCTTTTCATCAAGAGTATATGCTCTATTTATTATTCCAACAAAATGTTTATGTTGATCATCTATAGTTTTTATTCCGGTTTCCCATTTTTTTTGCCAAAGAATAAATTGTTTTTTCATTTTCTACTCCTTATCTTATCAATCGAATGAGTTCCTTTTTTGTCATTCTTCTTTTCAAGACTTAAATCTCTAATAGTTACCTGTATGTACGGTTTACCTTTTTCTTCAAATTTGCTCAACAGAACATTTGTTGAAAAATTTTCACCATTGTGTCTTTTATGTGTCCAATCAAAGAATGCTCGCCCTTCTTTCAAGGTCTTTTCAATCAATTCTTTCGCCTTCACAGAAGACAATTTACCATCTGGCTGAGTTTTGGGAGATAAATCAGCAGGAGTCAAAGTTGCAAGTTGCACTTCATCTTTTAAATTAAACATTTTTAATGCTGCAGAATTACCCGTACTAAAATTCCATTTAGGAGATTCAAGTATAAGCCTAGCATCTAAAGAAGATTCATACATTAATTTATATTTTGCCTCTGCCTCTTCTTTTGCTCTAGTTAATTCCCCAATCCCAATATCTGATTTTGAAAGCCCAGTTCTTAAAATTGCCAATTTCATTGTAGCTAAAATTCTGTTAAGAGAATTTATAAGATTTTGAACTTCAAATATATTACTTTTCTCCAACTGAATACTCAATTCTCCCCGAGTAATACTATCCACATCAGCAGTTATTTTATTAAGAGGATTGGCAATCCAATAAGAAAGAAAAAATAAAAAAAAACTTTTTTTCGGATACTTCCAAATAAAAACCTTCTCAGATTAAATCCTCTATCTACAGAACTTGCCATCATCTCTCTTCAGTAAGTAATAGAAGAAACAGTTTTTATAGTTAACTAATTAAACTGCTTTGATTTTTTGACCAAATAAATATAAAAACTGTTCAAAGATTTTTTTCTGCTCTACAGAAGTCAAATCTTTATCTAACATAGGATAAAACTTTTTATCTTCTAAATCTATATGTTCTTTCATTAATTTTTCATATTTTTTAGCAACTGAAGAATCAGCAGCCATAGTTGAAAGATATCCTCTCAAGGTTTCATGCTGTTCCAAAATAGTCCCTAAAATCTTAAAATCTTTTTTATCCTCATAAAATATCATTATAGCTTGCTCTTCTGCAGAGGCATGACGAGTTTGAGTATTTTTTAATAATTCAAAAGAACCTTTCTTACCTTTAATAAAATCATCCAATAACTTTAGCATTTTTCCATGCTCAAGTTTCATCTTTACAGATAAAAGTACATCACCCATGAAAGATACTACTATCTTTCATTTAAATAGTTTTCTACAGATATGTTTTTAAACAATAGAAATAACCATATAGCATGGCAAGAGTAAATGATTTCGTTGATCCAGAATACGATAGAAAGCTTGCAGAATACAAAGCTATGAAAGCAAGAATGAGGCAAGAAAATCCTCAGTCTGGACAAACACAAACTAGAAAGTGATTTTTTGTAAAGAAAAAAAAGTGAAATAGTATTATTTGTAAAAGTTTTAATAAATTCAAAAGGAGGTAAAAATGGAAAAAAACATCGGTAAAACAGACATAACCATAAGAGTCATAGTAGGCTTAATAGCATTATATCTTGCTTATGCATACAATGTGTGGTGGTTAGTACTTGCAGTAATTGCTTTAGGAACAGCAACAATGGGAAAATGCCCTTTATATGCTATGTTCAAGAAAAAAAGCAAACCAGTAGCTGCAAAAAAAGTAACTAAAAAGAAAAAATAGTTACAAAACAAATTTAAAAAAATTTTATTTTATTTTAAAAATTTAAGGCCAAATTAAAACCTTAGCTATTAAAGCTAAAACAACAGAAATAACTAAAGTCCAAATAGAGTTAATTAGAACTTTAATGTATCTCTCACTAACAATAATCTCATCCCTATCAACCCACAATTCTCTAATAACTCCCATAAATCCAAAAGCTGAAGAAACAAATAAGACAACTCCAAAAACAAATACAATTTCATAAAACAAGGAAAGGAGATCAAAGTAATTTCCATTGCTAAAAACATCCCCTAACTGTTTCAAATAAGTATATCTTACCGCCCTACCTCCTAATACAAATGCAAATACTGAAAAGATTATTTTTTTCTGAAGAGGCGTTATTTTCATAAAAAGAATAAATTATCCTATTTTAAAAGCATTATTGTGGTGAAATTAAATTTTCTTTTTCATTAAATATGAACGTTTTGAATATCCATTCTTCTCATAAAAATCCAATACGCTGTCATTCTTATAACGAACATTTAAACGAAACTCTTTAATCTTAGGATAATTTTTTTTAATATACTTCTCAATAAAAATCATTAATTCTTTTCCAATACCCTTTCCACGAAACTTCGGATTTACAAGAACATGCTGAATTTCTGCATAACCTCCATATGGACCAATAATATAACCTATACACCCAATAAGTTTATTTTCGAGAAAGTAACCGAAGACTTTTCCTTCTTTGAAAGTATATTCAAAATATTCTTTTAACCAAACAGGACTTGTTTTGCCAATTTTTTTCTCAATAGGTTTTAAAGCAGAAACATTAAGTTTAACAAGTTCGACGAGATATTTTTTTGACAACTCTCTAATCATACAACGATAAACTACTCCTGCCTTTTAACTCTTTCTATCTATTTATCAACCTTTTTAATAGACTCGGCAACATTACTCGAACCAGCACCAGCTACCAGATCTTTAATCGGCTCAACAATTTTCTCAATTTTTTCCGCAGTCTTCTTACCAATAATAGACTCTAAAATATTTAACCCAATTACTTTCTTAATTTCTTCTAAACTTCTCTTAGCCGCTAATTCTCCAGCACGAATAGCCTTTTTAATTTTATCAAACTCCAAAGTACCAATATCTTCTAAATAAACATTAATTACTAAATCAATTTTTTTATTAATCAAATCATACTCTGCTAAGATAGCGCCCTCTCGCTGGAGAGACTTAGAAAAAATCTTTAAGATATTAGTAACATTTTTTGAATCTCTTTTCTTAGTAGCTATTTCTCCCATAACAGGCTCTTTCTCATGGACAGCATTAACATTTACTACGATAACAATATCTGCTCCGACCTTGGATAAAACCTCACTAGGGATAGGATCAACAACACCCCCATCTACCAATAGTCTCCCCTTATTTTCCACAGGAACAAAAATTCCAGGTAGAGAAATACTAGCACGAACAGCTTCAGCAACATTACCTTTATTAAAAATTATTTCTCGTTTACTTTTCAAATCAAATGCTGTTACATAAAGAGGAATTCTCAAATCTTTAAATTCAATGTCATTTATTTGTTTTTCCAACCATTTTTCAATCTTATCTCCTTTGATTAAACCTTGACTAGGTAAAAGATTATAATCAAATGCATTTTTCCAAGGTTTATCTAAAAAATCCTTCTCAAGCTTTTTTGCATTAGCCTCTGCAGAATAAATAGCTCCAACAAACGCCCCCATACTCGTTCCAGAAATAAAATCAATGGGAATTTTATTCTTCTCTAAAATTTTCAAAACACCAATATGCGCTAACCCTCGAGCACCACCACCACTCAAAGCTATACCTACTTTTTTTCTTTCACCCATAATAACCAGAGAATGAAGGCATTTATATTCTTTTTCTATATAAATACTTAAAAAGGATGAATGTCAAAAATAAAAATGAGCAGACACTCCAGAGAAATAGGTAAACACCTCTCGCCATCTGAAAAAGATTCTAAAAGAAATTTAAAAAAGAGAGAGAAACATTCTGCAAAACTAGAAGAAACAGTTAGATCTTCTCTAGAAATATCAAAACTCCCAAAATTAAATCAAGATGACATTCACCTCCTCACAACATATAAGTTAGAACTCTGCCCCTATATGAGAAATATAACAATAGATAGAGAAAAATTACTTGTTTACGGACGCTGTGCATTGCCTGAAGATTATGTTCC
Organism: Candidatus Woesearchaeota archaeon; assembly: GCA_964440825.1. Taxonomy (GTDB): domain Archaea; phylum Nanobdellota; class Nanobdellia; order Pacearchaeales; family GW2011-AR1; genus CABMGO01. The sequence goes on along the minus strand of CAYYKU010000023.1, from coordinate 2,178 downwards.
AGGCCAAGACATTACTACATGTAAATCCGGAGGATCCAGTTGTCCTAGAAACAGAGTAGATCCTATAGGAGAACAGGGCTGTTGGCATTACAACCTGCTTTGGGGGAAAAGAGACTACGTACCTAAGACTACAAATAGTAGTTAATTATTAAAAGGACCAATTCTTAGGATATTAAATGAAAGTACAAGTTTTAGGTGCTGCAAAAGAGGTTACCGGTTCATGCTACAGTATAACTTCTGAAGAAGATCAAATCCTAGTTGATTGCGGAATGTTTCAAGGTAGTAAAGATCTAGAAAGATTAAACTATGAAAAATTTGGATTTAGCCCCCGAAAATATAAAGCACTAATTTTAACTCACGCACATTTAGATCATTGTGGCAGAATTCCTTTATTAGTTAAAAATGGTTTTAGAGGAAAAATATATTCTACTGATGCAACAAAGGCTTTGGCTCAAGTAATCATGACCGATTCTGCAAAAATAGCAATGGAAGATACTATTACTGAAAATAAAAGAAGAGCAAAAGAAAACCTCCCACCAAGAAAACCAGTATATAATCTCTCAGATGTAAGCGATGCAATGAAACTTTTTTCAACAGCAAAATATGGAGAGAATGTTAGAATTACAAAAAATATTTATCTAAAATTTTATGATGCGGGCCATATCCTAGGTTCTGCTTCGGCTCAAATAGCAATAACAGAAAACGGCAAAACAAAAACACTAGTTTTCTCAGGAGACCTTGGGCAAGAAGATTCTATTCTTGTAAAAAATAAAACACCAATACAAAAAGCAGATTATGTTTTTATGGAATCAACCTATGGAGATAGATTACATGATCCAAGAGATAAAAGAACTAGAGAACTAATTAGAGTCATTAAAGAGACATACAATCGTGGCGGAAAATTATTTATCCCTTCTTTTGCCGTTGAAAGGACTCAAGAACTGCTTTACAACATAGGGCAATATATGGAAGAAGGTGCAATTCCTAAAATGCCTGTTTTTTTAGATTCCCCAATGGCAATTCGTTCAACAGATGTTTTCAGAAAATTTATGAGATATTTCAATGCAGATGTTCAAGAAAGATTTAAAGAAACTAACGATGTTTTTGGTTTCCCAGAGTTAACATTGACTAGAACAAGAGCAGAATCTATAGAAATTAATGGAGTTACAGAACCAGCAATTATAATTGCGGGAAATGGAATGTGTTCAGCCGGAAGAATCAAACACCACATTGCAAATAACATTGAAGACGAAAAAAATACATTACTATTTATCGGATTCCAAGTTGAAGGAACATTAGGATACTGGATAAAGAAGGGAGAAAAACATATACGCTTACTTGGAAAAGAACTTGAAGTTAAGGCAAAAATAGAATCAATCGAAGGATTTTCTGCTCATGCAGACAAAGTAGGTTTACTAAAGTGGATAAAGAACTTTTCGCCGAAACCTAAAAAAGTTTTCATCACTCATGGAGATTTAGAACAACAAGAAGCATTAGTTAAAACATTAGCAAAAGAAAAACTAGAAAGCTACATTCCTTCTTTAAATGAAACTTTAGAACTATAGAAAAGATTAAATAAATCGAATTCTCAGAAAAAAGCATATGGTAATGATACAAAGAGAACTAAGACTTATTTTAACACAAGCTCAAGCACCACAAACTCAAGAAGAAATCTCAGCACTTGAAATGATGATCGACCCTATAGGTGATAAAATTGAAAAAATTGGAGAAATTGATGGTTTTCCTGCAACAATACTTGATGCAGAATTAATTGGAAGAACAGAAATAGAATTTGTAAAATTAGATTATTTGAGTGAAGGAAGATTATACTATCAAACATTTCCACTAGCTATATTTTATAGTCTATAAAAATTAAATTTTCTAAGAATTACTTTACTTCTGCAGGGTCTACAGTTTCTTCAACTTCTTCAGCGTCAGCTTCTTCATCAGCTTCTTCGTCTTCAGAATCATCAATCATTTCTAAAGAATTTAAGATATCTAAAACTTGATCTAACTTTTTATTAAGTTGTTGAAATTGATCAGATGTAATTCCTGCACCAGATGAAGCTAAACCACTTGGCCTATTTTCGCCTCTTTGGTTTCCAAAGCAATCACTGCAATAAACTGGTTTATCACCTGTTGGTTTAAATGGAACTTTACAATTTTTACCACATTTTG
>CAYYKU010000022.1:0-12176 GCA_964440825.1 Candidatus Woesearchaeota archaeon | reverse complement strand
ACTGAAAGAGAAATTAAATTTGCAATTAAAACTTGCGTACTACCTGCAGGAATATAAATATGTATAACAGAAAAATAGTTTCGATATTTGAATTAACATTAATTGTATTATCTATATTTGCATTTGCATATTTTGTAAGTACTAATTTGCCAGATGTTTTTGAAAAAGAGAATACTATTGTTCAATTTATAGCTAGACCTATTATTCCCATGGTTTCTGCAGTGGACGGATTTGATTCTGCGCAATCTGGTTGCTGTAAAGAAACTATTACTGGCGCAACATGCCAAGATGTTCTTCTTGTAGACAAAGCTATATGTAAAACAGATTTAATTGGAACTGGTTGCAAGGTTGTGAGCGAATGTCAAAAAGGGTGTTGCTATGACTCTAACTCAGGAATTTGCTCTTTGAATGCACCCAAGGAGTCTTGTACTTCTTTTGGAGGAATATGGGGTGAAAGTACTACTTGCAATATTCCGGAATGCCAAGTTGGTTGTTGTATATTAGGAGATGGAGCTGCAATGACTACAACTAGAGAATGTACAAAAATGTCAAATGAATTTGAAATGAATAAAGTTTTCAAACCATTGGATTCCAAAGGAACTTGTGATGCTTATGCAGAATTAAATGACATTGGGGCTTGTTTGACAATTTCTAATGACTATTCTGGTTTGAATGATTGCGTTTTTACAAAAAAGGAAAATTGTAACAGGGCTGGCCAAATATTCAAAAGAGATTATTTATGCACTTCAAAAGGACTAAATACTACTTGTGAAAAAACAACTAAAACTACTTGTGCTGACGAAAAAGTTTACTTCATAGATAGTTGTGGAAATAAAGCAAATGTCTATGATTCTATAAAAGGCAAAAATCAATCCTATTGGGAAAAAGTAATTTCTCCAAAGAATTCTTGTTCTGGATCTCCAGAGTTCTGCGGAAATTGTGAATATAGTTCTGGAAGTATTTGTACAAATTTTGTTTCTGGAAAAAATTTAGTCAAACCCGAAACAGGAGATAATGTTTGTAAGAATTTAGACTGTGTAGGAGGAAGAAAACACGGGGAGAGTTGGTGTATTTCAGATGCAGATAATTCTAAAGAACTTTCGCAAGCAGTTGGAACAAGAAGTTATGTGGCAACATGTTTTGAAGGAGAAATAAAATTAGAAGGGTGTGCAGATTTCAATCAGGAAATTTGTATTGAGAATAAAGATGCGTCTACAAAAAGAAGCGATGCAATGTGTATTATTAATGACTGGCGTTCGTGTATTTACGCAAATGATGCAAAAAATTATTACAGTGTTCAGACAAAATGCGATGCCTTACCTCAGTGTACGATGTTTAATGATATTCCTGGAAATGAAAAATACAAAGATTTACCCGGATTTAAAGAGATTGCAAATAATGACCAGGGAAGAGCAGGGAGTGTTGGAGAAAACCTGAATGAGGTCTTAACTTATTGCGTTCCAAGATTTACTCCAGGTTTCCAGTTCTGGAATACCGCAACGCCCTCATCTAACCAAGGAGGGAAAGTAGCTTCCACACAAGGATATGGCGGAAGTAAATCTGAAGCAAATAGCATCTGTAATTTAGGCTCATTTACATGCGTATCTCATATTAAAACAGTTTCATCTATCGCTGGAGGATCTACTTCCACAGATTTTGATAATCCTGAATGTAATATGCAAGCAGCAGATCAGTCTAAACAAAAAGTTAGTTTGATGATGGATGCTTTGAACGACAGATGTAGATCATTAGGAAGTTGCGGCATACAATATAATACCCAAGGAGATCAAGGCCGTTCTGGATTTACAGTAAACAGAATGTATATTGACAAAAAGGGAAGTTCCCACCAAGGATACAGTACAGAAGGATATAACGTTACAAATAGTTATTTATCTTCTTTGAAAAGTGAACAAAAAGGGAATGAATTTGGAAGCACAGAGAATTTAGAAGATTTAACTGATTGGAAGGGAGGGGCTTCAATGCTTACTCAATTCGGTTCTGAAATTGGATCTAGTAACTCTATGATTAATGGTGCATTCTCTGGCGGAGGAAAGACAGGAGATAGTTCTTCTGGAGCAACAATGGGAATTGTTGCAGGAATAGGGTCTTTATCCATTATGGGGCTAGGTTCTACTGCAGTAGCTAGCACGAGTTATTCAGTTTTAGGTTATGGAGGAACAGTAGGAGGAGTATTGTCTGTCTTTGCCGTTGCAGCAGCAGCATTTGTAATAGGATCTTATATAGGGCAATTAATGTCTAAAGGAATGCCTCCCGGAGAAGCGAAAGCTAATACTGCTGCATGGGCGGGAGGAGTTACTGCAGGAGTTATGGGTGTCGCGTTAGTTGCAACTGCATTAAGCGCAACTATTACTACCACTACTACAGTGGTTGGCTTCACAGCAGTAACTACAGCAGTTACTGGCGTAACAGCACTAGGTCTTGGAGGAACATTACTTGGATCTGCAATAGGATTTATTGGTTCTTTATGTCTAGGGCCGCAAGTAGTTATTTGCGCAGCAATAGTAATTGCGGCAATAGTATATGCTTTATTTACAAAAGGAGTTGATCATGAATATTATGTTACAGAATTTAAATGCGAAGCATGGCAACCACCTCTTATAGGAAAATGCGAAGAATGCAATAACGATGTTAGACCATGTACTGAGTTTAAATGTAAAAGCATGGGTAACAATTGCCAATATTTTGTCGAGAATGGAGAGCCAGGATATTGCGCAACTATGACAGATATCTGGGCTGCACAAATCAAACCTTGGAATGAAATAATTAATACTGGAAATAATTATACGAATGTATCTAGTTTCGGATTTAGAATAGAAAATAAAAGAAATGAAGGTAAAGCAGTTAATGCTTGGGAGTCCGTTACATTTGGAATTACGACAGACAAAGAAGCAATTTGTAAAATAGACATAGATCATTCATTATCTTTTGATCAAATGAGATTTGCTATGGCTTCAGTTAAGGATTACACTACTGGAAAAATTGACGGGAAGCACCACATGATTGCTTTATCGCCACATGCAATTATTGGAGAAAGCAATGAAAATATTGAAACAACTGTTCCAATGGATCAGGGAGAAAATGAATATTATATAATCTGTCAGAATTATGCTGGACTAGTTAATGATGCTCCTTTTACTGTACAAGTCAGACAAGCAGATGGGCCAGATTTAACACCACCATTAATTACTAGAATTGCTCCAGAAAATAATGGATATATTGCAAAAGATAAAACAGACTTGGAATTATTCTTTTACTTAAATGAACCTGCAGAATGTAGATATTCATACGAATCTTACGACATGAATTGGGAAACACAGAATAATCCTGAAGTAGGTATGATGAATCCTGTTGAAACAGTACCAGATGTGACTATTGGAGAATATCAAGAAACGACAACCTCTGTTACAAATGAAAATTCGTTACCATTGACTTGCATCACCGATCCGGAAATGGGATACTATGGAGAATGGATGTGCGCAGCTTTCATTAGCAATTATACTTCAAATAAAAAAATATATATTGAATGTAAAGACCAACCTAATTTAGTAGAGACTAACTATTTGAGAAGAATGAAGACTAGAACAGAATATAGTGCACAAGTTTGTGAATCTGGTTTGGAGATTACTTCAATTGAGCCTAGAGGAACTATTGAAACAAATGCAAGTGCAGGAGTTACATTAAAAGTAAGAACAGAAGGATGTATTAATGGTGGAGACGCTACATGTAAATTTAGATTGCCTTACTATGGGGAAATTTATTCTTTAATGTTAGATACTGGAAACAAAACACATACACAACCATTTAATTCCCTCGGACAGGGAACTCGGGATGTTGAAGTTATGTGTATAGATGCTGCGGGAAACATGGCTAGTGCCAATACAAGCTTTACAGTTTTTGTAGATAGTGACGCACCAGAGATAACAAGAGCATATTTTGACTCGGACAAACTTTTTATAAGCACAAATGAAGATTCAGAATGCTTGTTTGTTACCAATAATTCAATAGGGTGTGAATTTGGATTTGAAAAAGCGCCAAACGTTTATAGTATGACTCACTCCCTGAATATAGACAAAAAAACCCAAGATAATTATTTTATAAAATGTAGAGATAATAAAGGAAATTTACCGTTGAACGGATGTACTATTGAAATAAAATTATCCGACATACAACAATAACTTTTATAAAGGAGAAATGGCTAAAAACAACATGAACAAAAAGAGAGGTTCCTATGGGGATTCCCGTCATAAAATATCTAATTTAGATAAAAAGGGTCAAGTAACAATTTTTATAATAATTGCGATATTAATAGTTGGAATAATTTTATTTTCTTTTTATTATATTGCTCCCAACTGGGACACGCTCACTGCTAAAAAACCTGCATTGGAAAAATGCATCGAACAAGAAGTATCAACTCAAATTGAAAAATTAAGTTTAACTGCAGGAATAGTAAATCCGACTTTTACAAGTATGTATTTAGACGAGAATTATACTTTCATTTGTTATACAAATGAATATTACAAACCGTGTGTTGTACAATCTCCTTTCTTAAAAGATAGTTTTGAAAAAGCATTATCTAGTGCATTGAAACCAGCAATACAAGAATGTTACGATAGTGCAATTGATGAATTAAGATCTCAAGGAGAAGAAGTAACTTCTGGAACAATTAAATCAGAAATTACAATTAATCCGGATGGAGTTAATATTAAAATAGATGCACCAACTGTTATCTCCAATGGTGAAGCTTCTGCAAGTTTTAAGAAATTTAATGTAAATGTCTATTCAAATATATATACTATAATAATGATTGCAAATTCAATATTACAATTTGAATCTTCATATGGGGATTCGGATGTTTCGAGCTTTATGTTTTATTATCCGGACTTAACAGTTCAAAAAATAAGAAGAGATGACAGCGTTAAATTGTATATACTCACAGATAAAAAAGATATTAAATACCGATTTGCATCAAGAAGTTATGCTTGGCCACCAGGGTATGGCAATTTAGAATAAAATGGTAAAAAAAGAGATGATTTATTTTTTTGCATTTGCGTTAATATTCTTAATTGGAAATGTATTTGCAGCATCAACAGTTTCAACAGCTTCAGTTTGTTGTGAAAAAACAAAATTAGGAGCATTTTGTTTAAACGGTGCAGAAAGTACCTGTGATAGTTCTGGAAAAATAGTCCCAACATCATGTGAATCTACTTCTTTTTGTAAATTAGGAACATGTTATGATTCTAAGGAAGGACTTTGTTTAGAAAATGTTCCTCAGAGAGTTTGTCAAGCAAATGGCGGAACATGGAGTGAAAAAGAAGCTAATCAAATTGCACAGTGTAAATTAGGATGTTGTATAATCGGCGATCAAGCTTCTTTTGTAACAATGACTCGATGTAAGAGTTTATCTACTTTTTTTGGAATGAAAATTGATTTTAGATCTTCAATAACTTCTGAAACTGCCTGCGTTGCTGCAGCAAACTCGCAAGATGAAGGTGCTTGTGTTTATTTTGAAGCAGGAGTTAAAACATGTAAGTTTACAACAAGACAACAATGCGGCGGAGTTACAACAACAAATAGTGAAGTTTTGAATGCATCAGGATTAGAAGATTTATCAGGAAAATATTTCTATAAAGGATTATTATGTTCTGCAGAAGAATTAGGAGTTCCAAATGCAGCAAGACAAGCCTCCACCGGATGCTATGAAGGGAAAAATTATTGGTTTGATTCTTTAGGAAATAGAGAAAACATTTATTCTTCTAGTAGTAATTTAAGTTGGAATAATGGGAGAGTTACAGATCCAGATACTATTTGTGCAAAAACAGGAGATAGTAAAACTTGTGGAAACTGTGATTATTTAGCAGGAAGTAGATGTGCAGAATGGGATAATTCATTATTAACGGGATTAGGATTAACAAAACCAAAGAATGTAGATAATTATTGTAAAACAACGAAATGTACAGACAGAGACGGAAATATTAGATTAAATGGAGAAAGTTGGTGTGTTTATGATGGAGAAGTTGGAAATGCAGTGGATCCTGCTGGAAGCAGACATTATAGGGAAATTTGTGTGGATGGTAAAGTTCAGGTAGAAGCTTGTGATGATTTTAGAAATCAAATTTGTATACATTCTGGAATACAAACAAGTGCAGGCGAATATTCTGTTGCTGCATGTAGAGTAAATAGGTGGCAAGATTGTCTTTCTCAAAATAATAAAGATGATTGTGAGAATTCAGATTCAAGAGATTGTATGTGGGCAGAAGATGTTGATGGTATTAATTTAGGAAATCCAAAATACGCAGTTTCTACTGGAAGTGCATTCAATAATCCTATTTCATCTGTTTCTGGATCTTCATCTACTGCAGCTACAACTACGCAAGGAATACAAGCAACATCACAGTTAGTTAGTGCGGTTGGAGGAATTACTGGAAATGCAATAAGGACTACTATCGGTTCAGGTGTTGGAGGCTGGGAAGAAAATGAGTTATCTAATGCTTGGAGAATAAATAGGTCTGAAGTAGAATATGGTATTTGTGTCCCCTTAGTTTCGCCAGGTTTAGACTTTTGGAAATCGGGAAGCAGTACACAAGTTTGTGCACAAGCTTCAGCAACTTGCACAGTAGAAGTTACAAAAGTTTACAAAAAAAATATAATTACTGGGCAAAAAGAATTAGATGAAATTGTAGCACGAGACAATGAGTGCTTAACAAAAACAGGAACAACATTCGAAGTTAAACCGGAATGGGCAGCTAAAGCAAATGCAGTTTGTTCTGCAATGGGCGATTGTGGTGCTGGATTTAATTTTAATGAAATGTTTGTAAATGATGGTTATTCATGGAAATATAAAAACGCATCTTATTATTTCCTAGAATCTGACTTAGGATTATTAACACAGAAATTGAATCCCGGAACTGGAGAAGCAATATTAGATTATGTTATTAATAGTAAATATCAATTAAAACAAGGAGAAACAGTTTATGTTAAAGCATAAAATAATTAGTTTAATGTTTGTATTCGTTTTGATGTTTTCTTTAGTTTCATCTATAGAATTGAAAGTTGTAAAGGTTGAAGATTTGAAAGCAGGAGATATTATTATTGATAAAAATGGAAATGAAATTGTGGTTACAGATATAACTACAAAACCTTCTGAAAGTTTGACCATCTCAGAATATTTAAGACAAAAAATAGATACTAGTTCATTGAAAAGAGATACAAATTATGTAGAAGAAAAATTTATTGGTGAAGGAAATTCAGGTGGCGGTTCAATAACGGGAAATGCAATTGTTTCCGGAGAAAATGAAAAAGTAGATTTAAATAATTTCAATAAAATATTAAATAAAATTAGAGCATGGTTTTCAAGATGATAAACAAAAAAGGAATAACATCTGTAAGTTTTGCATTAATGTTAGTTATCTCTACATTCGCATTTGCTTATATGATTGGAAGTGAGATGAGAGCTGTAAGCGCTTTAGAATTTTTTGATGAGTCTAGTCAAACTGTCGTTAATGAAAATGGAGAGTATATAAGAGATGCGAGCAGATCTGATTTTTCATTAAGCATATATACTGGTCAAAATACGGTACAACAGTCCACCACAACAGATGTACAGGGTATAAAAACACAAGTTGTTGGTTCAAGTATTCAAACACAAGTTGTTGGTTCAACTGCCCCGACCCCCGTAGCAACACCCACCATTATTCAAGGAAGCAGCAATAAAAACATAGACACAACCACTATCAAATCTGTTGGCAATTATTGGTATGCAAATGTTCCTGGAGAGAATTATCTTGCGGAATATAATCCTTCAACTAATCAATGGGAAAAATCTTATCTTGATAAAAGCATATATACTGAAAACGGCAAAGACGTTAAGTTTACAGAGTTCACAGAATCCACAAGACCTACAAGCAATACTGGAACCAACAATGTAAATAAACCTGCAGCCACAACTTCTGTTAATACAGGGGATGAATCTATAGGTAGTGCGGGTGATTTTGGAAAAATTTATCCATGGGGTGGCTTGGGCTATCTGGCTCAGGGAGTTGTATGGGCAGGAGTTGCAGGAGGATTAGTTCTTACACTTGGCGGAATGTTCATTAAAGATAAAGAAAATTTGAACGCGGCTGCAGCAGGAATTGCGGCAGGAGTTCTAGTTGGAAGAGGCATTGTTGGAGGTTTATTTGCTAAAGGAGGGGTCTTTGGAGGAGGAGAATATTCAGCAGGCAATTGGAAATGGGGACAAGACTATCTAGGTTCGGTTTATGGGCAAGCAATAATAGGTGCTGCAACTGCTTGGATGGTTTATAATGCAATGTGGTCCAGTGAAAAAGTGAGTGTTGAAACTGTTACATTTAATTGTTTGCCATGGCAAGCACCTAATGGCGGAACGGATTGTGAATTATGTAATGATGAAAATCTTCCTTGCTCTGAATACAGATGTAAATCATTAGGACAGTCATGTGAAATTGTAAATAAAGGTACTAAAGAAGAAAGATGTGTTAATGTTAACCCTAGAGATTCTTCTCCACCAGTTATAACTCCTAATAATGCAGACTTATCTTCAGGATTCCAATATTTTGATGTAAAAGATATGCCTCCAAGTCCTGGATTTAGTATTAGAAGCACAAGCACATCTACTGGCTGTTTACCCGCTTACACCCCTATTCAATTTGGAATTACAACAAATGAACCTTCCCAATGTAAGATAGATATTGCACCCAAAGGAAATTATTCACAGATGGTAACTTTTATGAATGGAGATAATATGTATAAATACAACCACTCCGAATTTTTGAATTTACCTTCATCTGCAGATATAAAGAACTCTTCTATTAAATTACAAAATGGAAAAGAACTAATCTTCTACATAAGATGTAAAGATGCAGCTGGAAATACAAATGAAGCAGATTATGCATTAAAGATATGCGTAGATCCTTCACCAGACAATACTGCACCTGTTGTTCAAGGAACTTCTATACAAAATAAAGGATGTGTTCCTGCTGATGCTGAAAATGCAACTGTTGAATTTTATATTAACGAACCTTCTGAATGTAGATGGGATTATTATGATAAAGATTACGACCAAATGGGCAATAATATGCTTTGCAGTACAAGCGCTATTGAAATTAATGCAATACAGAGCTACACATGCTTTACTCAATTAAAAGGTATTGCTAGAGATGGAAATAATTTCTTTGTAAGATGTAAGGATCAACCAGAAGGAGTTAATGAAAGTAAGAGAAACAAAATGCAAGAAAGCTATATATTCAACTTAAGAAGAAGTAATCAATTAAAATTGAATAATCTAAAACCTAATGAAACTATTTTCGGAGCAATAAGACCTGCACCAGTAGAATTATACGCTGAAACATTATTTGGTTGCGAAGACAATAAGGCTATATGTTATTATTCAACAACTAACAATCCAAATAGTTTTGTACAGTTCTTTGATAATTCAGAAGGTACAAATGAGGGAATACATACACAAAGACTTGATTTAAATGATGGAACATATACTTATTATGTAAGGTGTGTTGATGGTGGCGGAAATGTAGTGAACGCAACAACTCAATTTAAAGTAAGTATTGATACAAATGCACCTGTTGTCGCTAGAGCATACGAAGAGGACGGATATTTGAAATTAGTTACTCCATTGAACTCAGAATGTGTTTACAATACTGAGAGTTGTGATTATTTATTTAGTGAAGGAACCCAAATGCCTTATGCAAATTCAACGGCACATGTAACTGAATGGTTCGCAGACAAGAAATATTTTATTAAATGCAGAGATCAATATAGGTCCGAACCAGTTGACTGTTCATTAATAGTGAGACCTACAGAAAATTTCTTAGGAGAATAAAGGCATGAAGAGGTTAAATAAAAAGGCCGATGGTGCAGTCGGAATGTCATTTGGATGGATTTTTTCTTTAATACTTATTGTCTTTTTTGTATTCACGGCAATATATGGAATTAAAGCATTTCTAAATATGCAAAGTTGCACACAAGTAGGTTCTTTCTATGACTCTTTACAAAAGAATGTAGACCAAGCATTTGGTTCTTCTTCTTCAGATTTTGAAATGGATGCAAAGATTCCCGGAGTACAAAGAATATGTTTTGCAAACCTCTCTGAAGAAATAACTGGACCTCTTGAAGCATATGAAGAGTTAGAAAAATATGCAATTTACAATGCTAACACCTTCCTTTTACCTACTCAAAAAGCGTGCGACATGCCTTACAAAACTATTAAACACCTAAATATAACAAAAACAACTCTTTCCAAAAACCCCTTGTGTTTTGATATTTCCGACGGTGAAACGATAAGAATCGTTAAAGGATATTATGACAAAGGAGTTACCATCAAATGAACAAGAGAGGCCAATACAATTTTGTTTTAATTTTTGCTAGTCTAGCCGGTGCAATGATTTTACTTTTAGCTATTTATGGTGCTGTTAAGGCTGGAGGCACTTTTCAGAGACAAAATGAAGCAGAAATAGCAAAATCTATAGATATAGTAATGAATGAATTACAAGCAGGATTTGCAGGAGCTGCAACAAGCGTTATCTCTTTTCCAAAAGTAACTAGAATAAAAAATGAGTGTAATCTTAATTCCAGATTTGGAGAAAACGTTATTTCAGTACAAACAAAGTCATCTATTGGTGAAGATTGGACAGTTAATCCACAAGAGTATTCCATACGTAACAAATACATTTTCTCTGAAACTCAGGATGGGAAAAAATTCTATATTTATTCAAAACCATTTGAAACAGGTTATGAAGTTAGCGATGTAATCTTTATCACCACCGGAGATTATTGTTTTGTTTACCCTCCAGAAGAAATTGCACAAGAAATTGAAGGATTAAATGTGCCCAACATTGGCATTCAATCTGATAATGGAAACAATACTTGCAAAGAAGAAGCAAAGAAAGTTTGCTTTGGAATTGCTGGTTGCGAAATAAAAGTTACTGGAGAATGCAATCAACAAAGATGTGAATCTGAATATGATTTTGGATTTATTACCGACGAGAATGGAGAGATAAAATACTACTCTGAAAATTTACTTTTAGGCGCAATAATATCTGAAAAAGCAGATTATGAATGTAATATTAAACGATTATTGTACCGTTCTTCTAGAGTAGCAGACATACTTTCAAGAAAGATTGACTTAATGAACATGCGTGGATGTAACAATCTTCTAAAAATGGACTTGGACAGATTTGCAATAACGTTACAAAATGCGACGGCTGAGGATTTAGGAGATATTTATTATTTAGCTAATGATTTAGACAAAGCAAATTCTAAAGGAGGAGAGTGTGGATTATGGTAACAGTAATGCTCTCTTTGATCACAGTTACCAATAAATTTAGCGGTTGCTCCATTCTTTCTCAACCTTGCCAACTCTGTAGGAGCTTAACAAAATGGTAAATAAAATTGCTGATATGAAGATTATGCAAATGACTTTTATGATCTTATTCGTATTTATCTTTTTTACATTTGCATTTTTATTTTTTGTTTCTACGCAGTCAGGGAAAGTTAATGAAAATTTTAATGTCTTACAAAAAGAGAGTGCAATTGCATCAATAGAAACAATAGCTAATATGCCGGAACTTAGTTGTGATTCTTCTAGAACTTTGTGTATTGACGAGGATAAAATAGTTGTTTTTGGTAGTATTTCTAATAGCTATAGAAATTTTTGGCCAGTAGCTTCAATTAGAGTAAGGAAGATTTTTCCAAAGAGTGCAAAAGACATAAAATGTCCTGCAACAAACTGCACTTATTATGAAGTTTATAATTCAAATCAAACTAATTATAAAAGTGAAGGAACTTTTGTTTCTATCTGTAAAGTAGTTAGAAATGAAAATGTTGCTCAAGAAATATGCGAGCCCGGAAGACTTGATGTTGGCGTAAAAATATCAAGCTAATTATTTTCTACCGTCGAATACCTTTGAATTCGTTTGATTTCCATTAATTACATTACCTACTGATTTGAAACTATCTCCGAGCGTAGAGAATAACTTTACCCCAATGTCCCCCATCCATCCAGCATACATGTAAATTGAGTTAGCTACGCCTTTTGGAGAATTTAAATCATTATTGTCATTTTTCACCCAAGTATAAATTGAACTCCCAATAACAAGGATAATTAGGACCAGAGCAATAGCTTT
>CAYYKU010000021.1:0-12440 GCA_964440825.1 Candidatus Woesearchaeota archaeon | reverse complement strand
TGGTGGGTGATGATAATTAATCTTCTTGTTGCTTTATTTAATATGCTACCTGCAGGAATCCTCGACGGTGGCAGGTTCCTTTATCTTACCTTACTTGGGATAACTAAGTCTGAAAAGTTTTCTAAATTTGTTTGGTGGGCTTATGCAATATTAATGTTAGTTATACTACTTATTAGATGGAATGAATTAACTTCCATAGTTAGGTGGGTATTTGCAGCAGCTATTGTCCTTGCAGTTTTATTTGCAGTATATCTTATCAAGATATTTAGAGATTTGACAGAGGAGTTAAGAATTACTTCTGCTTCTGCAGATAAACTTAATGAAATAATCGAAGATCTCCATCAAGAAAAAATTAAGCTTGAGGAAAAAGTAGCATCCGGTGTTGCCGATGCCGATACTTTGAATGATAAGGTAGAAAAGCTTAATAAAAGAATTGAGCGTCTAAGGAAACAGCAGAAAAAAGCGAAATAAGATCTTTTTTATTTGACCTAATTTATTTTTTTAGGTTTTTTCTTTTTGCAAACAATTAAAAAGTTGTTTGCTTGTTTTTTAATCGTGATGGGAATCCGAAAAATTAGTTTTTCTATTAGGGAATTAGTTGCTATTGTTTTGATTTGTTTACTTTTGGCTGTTATTTTGGGAGTTTCGGCTATACTTATTTTGATTGTTTTGCCATTGTTGTTAATGTATTTGTTTTTAAATATTTTTGTTAAAAATTCTATGTTTAGAGAATTAATTTGGTTATTATTTATTGTGCTTCTTGTTTATCTATTAATTAAAAAAATTTTCTGATTATTTTTTCATTCATTGGCCATTGCTTCTATGTCTTGCATTCTTCTTAGGTGTTTTAGTTTTCTTACTCTTTCTTCTACTTTTTCTTCATCTGTTCTATTGTTTCTTTTTATTATTTTTACAAGCGTTCTAATTAGTAAATATGCAGCAAGTACTCCTAATGTTATATAGAATCCTACTCCTGTTAGTGCAAGGCTAGTAAATTGTATTTCTGTGAGTGTTATAATTAGGTTATATGTAATTCCAGTATAAACTCCCAAAATAACTACTATTAATCCTATAGCATAATTATATCTCTTTTTCTCGAATAAATTAACACTATTTAATAAATCTAGAATAATTACATAAACGATTATAATAAATAAAAGATAAATCAGGAGGGTTTGAAATGGCAGGGTTGTTGGAGCACCTATTATTCTTAAGGTTTCCGAGCTTATTTCTTTTTCCATAAATGTCTTTATGGGGTTCGCGGTTGTTGCAGTATCTGTTGTTTGGGCAGAGACAATTGCGCTAAAGATTAAAAAGCCTAGTAATAAAAACGAAGTAATTAGTCTTTTTTTCATTATTTGATATTCATTTTTGTGTTTTTATATTTATTGTTAATTCGTTAATATTATAAATCTAGGTTTGTTAGGGTTTTTATGAAATTTGAAAGAGTATTGGCGTTTGCATTTTTGATAATTTTTTTAGCTAGTTTTGTTTTTGCTGCTAGTGGTATTGATCAGGTTGCAGGTTCGATAGATAATAAGGTTCAAGATGCAGCTTCCCTGGTTGATAATACTCAGAAGACATTAACTAATCAACAGCTTAGAGATGTATACTTGAAAAAACAATGGGTTTCACTTATAGAAACTAAGCCTGGTCTTAAGCAAATTCTGGAAGGATATAGGAAAATATCTCCATATTCTGATCCAATTTTAGAATATGCTATCGGTATGGTTCCAGAATTATCTTTGTTTTTTATTTTGGTTTTAGTTATTTGGTTTTTCTTAGTTAAATATTATTCTACAATTTATGAGGTTTTAAATGATTTGGAGATGTTCTCTAAGTTGACTTCCATATTAGTTTCTTTTTCTTTTTTCTTAATTTTATTGCTTCTTAGGGTTTTTCAAAGTATTTCTATTTTCTTAGCTAATCAATTAGTCAAATTAACAGAATTTTTGACTTCTCCAGTTATGAAGATTTTTGCATTTGTAGTTTTTGTTGTAGCTATTATTTTCTTATCTAAATTTTCTAAGCAGGTTAAAGTTTTAGCTAGATATATTAGAATGCAAAATGTAAAGCGTAAGAAAGAGAATGAAGAGGAAGAATTGCTTAATAGGCAAAGGAATGCTACAGAAAATATAGAGAAGGTTGTTAATGTAGTAATTGGTGAAGAATAATTTTTTATAGAAAAAGCCTGCAGAGGGAGTCAAACCCCCGACCCCAAGTTTTTTTGTTTAAAATACTGAGTATTACAAAACTTGTGCTCTATCAACTGAGCTATGCAGGCATAAAATTAATTAATTTAGGGGGTTTTTAAGTATTTTGTTTGTTGAATTATTTCCAGAAATCTTTTTCAACTTCTATTTTTCTTTTTTCTATAGGATATATTGCTTCTGATAATTCATCTGGTCCGAACCATAATTGAATTTCTTTTTTAGCATTTTCTTCTGTATCAGATGCATGAACTACATTTTCAAAAACATTTGTTTTAGAGTGGATTCTTCCATATTTTCCTCTGATTGTTGTAGGTTCTGCTTCTTCAGGATTTGTGCTTCCTGCAATTTCTCTTATTTTTGCAATAGCATCTTCACCAGCATATACTAGTGCCATAACTCTTCCTGTGTGGAATTCTCCAATAATATACCGTATTACATTATCAAAAACAGCATTCCCTTTTTCTTCACCGAATTTTTTTAAAAGATTTTGTTTTAATTCAGAATAGTGTGCTTCTGCTAGTTCTCTTTTCATTGGAACTATTTTAGACGCTATTATTTTTAGTTTTGTTTGAGAAAGTGCAGAAATGATATCTCCTGTTAAACTTTTTATTAATCCATCGGGTTTAATTAGAACTAAACATTGTTGATTTACCATACTTATTCCTCTTTTTTTTCTTTTCCATCAGGATGGCTTTGCGAAGCCTCAGAATCTTCTTTTTTCTTCTTAGTTTTCTTTGGTTTTTCTTTCTTTTCTTCAGAACTAACGTTGTCGTCTTGTGCAGCTATTTTTTCTTCAAGTGTTTCTTTTTCTTCTTTTTTAGCTTCTTCTCTTGCTTTCTTTTCAGCTAATTCTAATTCTTCAGCTTGTGTTAATTCTTCTACTTCTTCAGTTACTTCTATTTTTGGTTTTTCTTTAACTGTTAAGTCTACTTTAGAAACATCTTTTATTTCTAATACTCTTATTTCGCATAAAGATAATGGGTAAACTTTCTTTAATTTAGGGTACATTTCTTTTTGCATTTCACCAAATAAAATAGATTCTGCAAGTTCCATGTATGTTTTTGTTTTTGTGTATTCTAAAATAAATTCTTTAGTTGTTCTTCTTAAGTTATTTCTAATTGCTCTTGAAACTTTCTTTCTTGTAATTAAGAATGGTTTGATTGTAACTGGGACGTCTTTGCATGAACTTGTAAATGAATCTTCAACATAATTTACTCTCTTCCTCATCATTCTTGTAATATAGCTTCTCATTAAAGTCATATTTTTAGGATAACCTGTTAATTCTTTTCCATTTGCTAATATTTGGAATACTACTTCAAGTCCTCTTCCTTTTAATTTTCTAGATAAGTCTAATTTGATTGTTTTGCCTGCAAGGGATTCTGGATCTCCTAAAACTGGTAATGTTTCATTTACTATTGCTAAATTTACATCTATAAATTTCTTTCTTGTTGCCATTATTCTTGTACCACCTTAGAAGCTCTTATACCTTTCTTTTTGTCTTTGCCTTTACTACAGACAGAGCAAATATAAAGAATCTTTGCTTTTTTAGTTGTTTTAGTTTTTCTTTTGAATTTAGATACTGCAGGTTTACTATATCTTCCTAAATTTCCAATACCTCTGTTCTTTCCTCTTAATTTTGCTCTAATCTTTGAACCTCTAGATAATGAGTTTTTCTTTGCACCAGATCCAACTAATTTTATCTTTTGTTCAGTTTGTTTTTTGCAATATGGGCAAAATCTATTTGTTTTTTTAGGTAATTTCATTTTGTGTGTAAAAAGGTTTCGTTGGGAGGGTTTATAAAGTTTCCCATGTATATAGTTGCGCAGTGGCGCGTTAGGTATTGCGCGTAAGCGCGCTTCCAAATTACGATGACGAGAATAAAATTTAAAGTAGGATATCAGAGAAAGTTCTTAGATTTAATAGTTGAGCGACTTAGTTCACCTTCCATTAGGGGTTTGCTACAATTTGGTTTAAAAATCAACTATCAAACTCTTAAAAGCTATTATAATGAGAATAGGACGCTGCCTGAAGATTTATTTGTAGACTTATGTACTTTAGCAAAGCTCGATAAGAAATCTTTCAAGGTAGCATATCTCAAAGAGAATTGGGGTCAAGTAATTGGCGGGAAGCACTAGAATTTTTTAGTGTGTTTCGCTAAGGGAATATGATGATCCCACGAGGAATTGAACCTCGGCCTGCTCCACGTCAAAGAGCCGTACTACCGTTAGACAATGGGATCCTAAAAATCGGAGGTTATTCTGTTTTATAAATATATTTATATATCTTGTTTTTCTTATTTTGTCAATGATTAAAAGACAAAAAAGAGGGCAAGTGACTATATTTATTATCGTCGGTATTCTAATTGTAGCAGGTATTATAGCTTATTTCTTTTTAGGAGACACTCTTCTTTCTACTACTTCTAAAGAGCTTAAGCAAGGAGAAGATTCTTATTTGATATGTATTAAAGATCGAACAGAATTAGGAATTAGATTACTTGGTCAACAAGGAGGGTATATTTATCTAGATGAATTAAAGTTTTATCCGGGAAGTGCTTATATGCCCTCATCTTCACAATTAGATTTTTTAGGTAGTTCGGTTCCATATTGGTTATTTGTATCTGGAAACAATATTTTAGTTGATCAGAAACCTACAAAAGAAAAGATGGAAGAAGAATTGACTAGATTCGTTAAGGAAGGAATTAACTCTTGTAACTTCGATGAATTAAACGATGCTGGAATTTATGTAGATATTTATGATGGAAATGTGAATTTAAAAATAAATGATAATTCTGTAGATGTTTCTTTAGATAATTCTATTTTTATTAGATTTGAAAATGAATCTGCAACGGTTAGTAAACATGACATTAGTATTTATTCAAAGCTTGGAAAATTCTATAATTTAGCATCAATTGTTTATGAAAAAGAAAAGAATGATATGTTTTTGGAATCTTACGGATTAGATGTAATGCAGTTATATGCTCCCGTTACTGGTGTAGAATTTAGTTGTTCTCCAAAGTTTTTTAATGAAGAAACTGTAAAGACGGATATTAAAAATGCATTAGTAGATAACATTGCTGCTTTGAAAGTCTCAGGTAATTATTATGATTTAACTGATAAAAAGAATTCTTATTTTGTTGTTGACGTAGGTGAAAAGGTTGACGAAAATGTTAATTTTATTTATTCTCCGAGTTGGCCCACTAAGATTCAGATGTTTGGAGATAAACTTGTTCAACCAGTAGGTACTCAACAAGGTTTAGGTGCAATGGGCTTGTGTTTTGTTCCATATCATTTTGTGTATAATATTAATTTTCCGGTAATGGTTCAATTTTATGATAATTCTGAGTTATTCCAGTTTGCATTGGTAGCTATTATACAGAATAGCCAGTCCAGAGATGCTGTTTTAGGTGATAATGCTGTTTTAAATGAAGGCGTGATTTGTGCAAATGCAGATAAAAAAGTAACTATTAGCACCTATGATTTAGACTTAAATCCTGTAAAAGCAAATTTAAGATTTGATTGTCTTGGAGAATCTTGTGAGTTAGGTAGTACTCAGGTTAAAGGAGATATTGCTTCAATTGTTGCGGATGTTCCTGCTTGTGTTAATGGAATTTTATCTGCTTATTCAGAGAATTATACTTCTTCATCTTATATAATTTCAACAAATAGAGAAGAGAGTGCTGATATTTTAATGAAGAAGATACATGAAATAAATGTTAGCATGAAGTCTTCACTTCCCGTAACGGTATTATTTAATTCTAAAGAGCATACAGCTATTTATAATTATCCTGCAGATAAGACAGTTCGTTTGGCAGAAGGAGCATATAATGTTACTGCCTTTGCATATAGTAATACAAGCATTAGTTTTGCGGGTGTAAAGGATAGAAAATGTTTAGATGTTCCTTCTAGTAGTATTGGTGGTGTTTTTGGCGCTACCGAAAGTCAATGTTTTGATTTAGATATTCCTGCACAAACAATTGAATCTGCATTAGTTGGTGGTGGAAAAGGAGAAGATTATTTTACAGACGAGTTACTTTCAAATTCGGAAGAATTAAATATTAATGTTCCTATTTTTAAGATACCTACAAAGATTGAGGATTTACAAGGAAATTATGCACAATGGGAGGCTTCAAGAATTGGTTTGAATTTCGGATGATGTTTTCTAAATATTTTTCATTTCTGTCTTTAGTTTTATTAGTTGGATTTACTTCTGCAGCTGCTTTTGATAATGCTGCATATTCTTCTTTTTCCGGAGTAAATAATTATCAAAACTTCAATCCTAGTTTTTCAAATTTATATTCTGGTTCTGATATTGGTACTTATTGGCCTCAATTAGCAGAGGATATTGCAAATAATAAATGCTATGGAAATACAGATTTTCTTGTGATGATTCCTCCTTCAGGATGTTCTCCGAGTGTTGTAAGAAGTGATTTACTTGCTGAACAAAATGTTCCTATATTTTGTCAATTGGAATCTGCTAAAGTAAATCCTTTAATTAAGGTATCTTCTATTAAATCTATTTCTTTTAAAGGTAAATATCCTGCGGAGATTGCAGGAGTTAGTTATTATCCTTCTAGAGCAGCTTTGAATAGCTATAATACTTTGCTAGGTAGTCCTATTGTTAATAATATTGGTTATGTTGTAATTATTTTGAAAAAACAAAGTAATGAAACTGCTTCACCAAAAAATATTTCTGGAATGTTAACAGCAACAATGTATTATGATGCTGAAAAAGCATTCGGAGTTGGTAGCACTGAGTTTTATTTAGAATCAATGAGTGATGAAAAATGGGAGCAAGATAAATATCTTCAAAGTTTCTGGCAAGGAAGAGGATTATTGCGGTTAGTAGATGTTCAAAATGATCGTGCAACTGTTCAGGTTCTTTCACAAAATGGAGATGTTCTTAGAACAGAGACTCTTAATGTTGGGCAGACTGGAGGATTATTTTATTTTCCAGGATTTTATTGTAGGGCTGGTTTAAAATTAAAATTGAATGGCATAGATTCTCCTCAAGATTCTGTAATTTTAGCAGTAGATGGTGTTCAAATGGAAGCAAGGTTAAATTCCAAGTTAGGAAATACTGGATGTAGAGTAAGTAATCTAAATGTTTTAGCAGGAGATACGGGTACTGTTAAAGTTATTTGCGACGGTAAGACTTTAGATTTAAGTCTTTTGAATATGTATAATGCTAATATTTCTACTACTTCTTCAGGTATTCAGACTTACAATTTAGCAAATAATGTTAAAGATAATTATTATTTAGGTTATGCAGGTGTGACTGGTGCTAACATAAAAGATGGAACCCCTATAGCTTCAGGTAGTGAATTTGTAGTTTTGATTAATAGTAGTTCTATTCCTGAGAATACTGTTTATTCAGAATTAGCAACAAAGATTTACAATACTTTTTCTAATACCCGAAGTACTGAATTAAATTTAGACTCTTTTAAAAATAGTATTACTCCGTCTAGAATTAGTTCTAAAAATGTAATTATTTTGTTTAAAGAGAATAATCCTATTTCTGGAATTACTTTCAATGGATTATTAACTTCAAGTAATGAACCGGCTACAACTGGTGCCGTTGATCAACAAACAAAAGAGTCTGCTTCACAATATTTTGATAGTGGAGATGAGGCATTACAAAAATTATTAAGAGATTATTCTGCAATGACTAACACTACCGGTTCTAATTTCGGTGAGAATGGTTTATACGAAGAGATTGAATTAATTAAACAACTTCAACAAAAGGGATTGAATTATGGTGCGAAGAAAATAGAGTTGATGAATCAATTCATAGAGTTATATTCTGATTCTCCGTATGCTGACGGGATTAGACAAGAGTTAACTATTGCTCAAAGAACAGACGCAAAGAATGCTTACAAAACTGTTTTCTCTAATAATGAATATCACTCTATTGGTGTTGTAAGATTTGAACCTTCTGAATCTGGTGATAAATTTTTTGAGCTTAAAGTAAATAATAATAATGCTAGGGATGATTCTGGAGATACTATTTTGAATGAAGGCGATAAAATTAATCTTTCTAAAATAACAAATACGGCTAATACTAACGATTATTTAATTGTAAAGAAAATAAATGTAAATAGTGTTTCTTTCGATTATTATACAAAGAAGACCGATAGGTCTTTAACAAGCGAGTATTCTTCAAATCCTACTTTGCAGTTTAGTACTGATGATAAAAAAATAGTCGAACCTACAAAACTTAAAAGCGGTACTAAAGTAGATGCATATAGTCTTTATATTTCAGATGTTCAGGTGAAAAAAACTGCATATGTAAGTATTGTTTCAGAGTTAAAAACAAGTTCAGAAGCTAATTTTACCTATAATATTGGTATTGAGCAAAGAGCTATCAAACTTAGTCCTGAAAAAGCACAAGAAGAGGCAGACGAATTGAATAAAACAATTAAAGAATGGGAAGATAAAAATGCTAAGCTTGGAAAATTGGTTGAAGGTTGGAAGGCAGTTTGTTTATCTACCGGATTATTTATGCAAGTTAAGAATTTAGTTACTGGATTTTCTGGGCAAAGTATGGCTAGACAAAATGTTATGCAAGTTTACGAAGCTAAATGTAAGGCATTAGTTCCAGATCCATATCCGACTATCGATGCTTGCTATAATTTCTATGCAGAGAATATTTCAAAAGATGTAAGTGCATATACTTCTGCAATTGGCAAAGTAGATGATAAGATAAAAACTTATGATGGTAATTTAACAAAATTCCAGCAGAATAAATCTGCTTGTTCATATACTGTTAATTCTAGAGGTACTTCTGTTCCTGTTACTTCTGCACAAATGACTTCTTGGGCAGATGCAAGACAATGTTTATTATATCAAGAACTTAAAGATGCAGATATTACTCCTGGATTGAAGAGTAGTGTTAATATTTCTACAAATTCACAATTTATTATTCCAGCAGAGCAAAAAGTTGCATCGAATACTGCTGTGGAGGCACAAGCAGCCTTACCAGATAAACTTAAGCTTACTTTTTCACCTTATTCTTATTCATCTTCTTTTGCTACTGGAAAGATTAGTGTTAGTAAACCAACTGATATGACTGTGAAGGATTTGAGAGAGGTTAGTTCTGGAATTATTCCTGCTTTGAATAATTTCAAAGACACTGATTCTGTAGGAGTTACTACTTCTCAAGTTGATGGAAAATGGTATTTATTTATTTCTACTTTACAAGGTGGAAATTATAATCTGATTGAAAGTTATAAGTTTACTATCGAAAGTGGGAAGATTTCGATTGGCGAATCTGGGAAGCCAATGATAAGCAATGTCCAAGTAGCTTACAATATTGTTTCTGAAGGATCGTGCGATAATGCTTATATAACTACTCCTACTATCATGTTTTATGATTCAGAACCAAATAAAGGAATGCCTGCAATTGTTCCTGTAGATTCGAAGAAAGGTTGGTATGCAATGATTCCTCAATCTGCTGGAAATAATATTGTAATTAATTCTCTATCTGGAAATAGTGGTGTTTCACAAGTAGTCTCAGGGATTACTGGTAATAATCCTACTACGGCTAAGGCAGTTTTAGGTTATACTGCTGCTGGAGATGTTAATTATTTCTGGTTATGTAATGTTGGGCCAAATGGTTTGATGGAACAAAAATATGGCGATGATATTTGTCAAAGTTTTAATGTTAATAATGCAAACTATAAAGCTTTCGGAGATGATTGTGGATTGAGTGAAGATAGAGTTAGAGTTTTAGTAAAGCAAGCTTTAGCTAATATCAAATATGCTGCTAGCCAATATAAGAACGGTGTAAGGCAAATAACTTTATCGAATGTAGGTTCTGCTAATGTGGAGCCTGGAGCAGTAAGCGAATCAAGTTTATATCAATGTCAAGATTTTATGAGTCCTGAAGATTGTAAGCTTATGTATAACGTTTGTGATCCTGTTATATGTCCTCCTTCAAGATGTAATTTCGGTGGAAAGATGCCTGTTGCAAATGTTATTCAATCAGGTATTATTGGAAGTTCTGTTTTATGTTTGAAAAATTTTGTAGGGTTTGGTGGAGATGTTTATATTCCTGTTTGTTTGACAGGTATACATGCCGGGATTGAAGGTTATGTTTCAATATTAAAAGCTCAGCAGAGTTGTTTACAGGAATATGTAAAATCTGGAAAGCACGTCGGTATTTGTGATGAAATGACTGCCGTTTACAAGTGTGAATTTTTCTGGAGACAAGTTTCTCCTTTGATGCAAAATATTATTCCTAATCTTGCAGAATTAGCTTATACTGGAAACTGGAATAAACAATCAAGTGGCGGAGAGTATGCAACATTCCAAGCTTCATGGGATAATATGCAAAAGAGTATTGATTATTTCAAGAGCACTTATGCTTCAACTTCATTTACGGCTTTTAAGTTTGGAAATGTAGAAGAAATTGGTTCAACATATTGTAGAAATTTCTTAGGAACTTCGATACCTACTTCTGGAAAAGCATTAGATGCAATGTTAAAACCAGAGTCTCCTGCACAGTTTTATGGTACTTTCTCATCTGTTTTATTTACTGGTGCAACAGTTCCTTCAACATCACAATATAAAGTATTTTATCATATTTATGCTGGAACAGATATTGGTGCAAGCTATAGTATTTATTTGAAAGATCCGCCAGCAATGAGTTATTATTCATTCCCTCAACAAGTCCATGTTAAATCTGGATATTTAGCTACAGGAGAGCAGGCGACTGAGTCTGTAGACTTTACTGCACCAATCGGATATAAACAACTTTGTTTAAGGGTGAACGATCAAGAAGAATGTGGATTCCAGTCTGTTTCAACAGAATTTACTATTAACGCATTGCATGATTTATATGCACAAGAACAAGGTGCAACAAATAATATTACTACAGAAAATGAATGTATCTCTGGTAGTGCTTCAGTTCTTGCTTTGGCAAATCCAAATATACAAGCAGGTGTTGAGGAAGCAGTTAATCCAGATATTTCATTAAGAGGAATTATTAGGGTTTGTGCTAGTAATAATCCTGGTAGATCTTCTAATCCTGGAAATTGGAAGAATGTTGGTTATTGTGGTGATAAGAGTATGACTTGTTGGTTAGATCAAAGTTCTTTGAAGGATGCTCAGAATGTTTTAGGAAAGGTTGGAAGTATTTCTGACGCTATTGATGCTTTAAGTCCCGATAGTAGAACTGCTGAACTTAGCAATGATCAGAAGGAAACTGCTACACAATTGCAAGAACTTAGAAAGAATATTACTAATTTTGGATTGATCGGAACTCAGAAGGATAATGAAATATTTGTTAAAGCAAAAGCAGATATTTTAATTGCACAGGCAGATGCTGTTTACTCTGGTGCAAAATCAGATTGGCATCAAGCTGAAGCATTATACTTGAAAGCACAAGCTTATTATCAAATTGTAAAACAAGTTTTGAGAGTTAGTGTTCCAAAAGCTATGAAGACTGTTCCTACTCCAGATACTGTGCCTGCTGCTGGCGTTCCGAAGGTTAGTGCTGTTGTTAAAGATGATTCAGTAAGTATTTCTTCAGTTAATATTAATACAGACGATTCTCTTTCTGTTACCGACTCTGCAGGGTTCAGTTCAACAATTAATGATTGCAAATTAAACGGGTTTCAGATTTTATGTAATGGGCAAGTTGCTGGTAAAATTGATTCGAAAACTGGGAAATTGACTATTGAGCTTGCTGGTGTTAGCTATATTTCGGAGTTAAGTAAGTGTACTTTTAATATTAAGGAGAGAACTGCTAATTGTTAATTTTTCTTTTCATTTTTTAAAGTTATATTCTTGATAGATGCTTATGCCTTTTATAAGGATTTATTGTGATTTTCAATTTCAAAATAAAATTGAGAGAAGTTTCGCAAAATGGGGAGAGGAGGACTCGAACCCCCGTAAGCGTAAGCTACAACGGCCTAAACGTTGCCCGTTTGACCACTCCGGCATCTCCCCGTGGTTAAATTAGTGGTTTTGGATAGTATAAAAAGATTTGTTTTATGTTATTGTATGACTCTTAACGGTTTTCCTATAGAAATTTCAACTTTGTCCCCTTTGTGTAAGAGGTAGGTTCTTATAGAATCTATAGCTACAATTGCGTGATTCATTTTAGATGTGATTATTAGATTTCTATTTATTTTTATTTTTCCTTTTTTTATCTTAGGTTTGTGTAGTTTTCCCTTGAATAATTCTCTTATCCTAAATCTTAATTGTTGTCTTTCCCTACCAAAAGGAA
>CAYYKU010000020.1:0-12462 GCA_964440825.1 Candidatus Woesearchaeota archaeon | reverse complement strand
TTGACTCTTTTTAAGTTTTTAGAATTTGAAAATCCTATTTCTTTTATATATTTTTCAACATCCTGCTTACTGCTTAAGTAAACATCATGCCCACTCATTATTTTAGAAGGAGAAAATCCTAATTTTATTAGTCCTCCCCTATAATCGTTAATTAGTCTAGATGCATAATTTGTAAAAGTTATTCTTAGGTTTTTATTTGTTTTTTTAGAAATATAATAAACACATCCATCTGTGTCTGTGAGGCCACGTATGCATTTTTTTAAGAAGTGGTTGTTTTCTTTTATCCATTGAGGAATACCTACATTGTTTTTAACTTTGTTTCCCGGTTTTAATCCATTTTTCTTTAAAAACTCCACAAACTTTTTTCCGTGAAGATTAAAGTAAGCACAATTTACTTTTGGCTTTTTCCTAATACTCCCAGTTTCTTTAAAAATTTTTTTCGACAAAAGGGGAATGTACCTAAATATATAATCCGCATCTGTTTTTGAGTTACCAGCTATATTAACGCAATATACTCTTATTTTTGTTCCACTTACTCTCTCTTCTATATGGCCGTCACCCAAAATTATCCCAAATAGCTCTGCTAAATTCTCATTTTTTTCTGGCTCTAAAAAATTTTTAGTATTTCCGTTCGATCTTTTTCCGCCCTTAGATTTACCCCAGCTATCTCCTGCTTTTTCAATAATATATTTATCAAAATTACAATAAGATAGAGCACACAACAATTTATAATTTTCTTCTGACAATAAACGTTTTTCATTCTTAATCTCCGTAGCTAGATAAACAGCCCCTAGATTCAGTTTATTAGATAATTCTTTCCATGTAAATTTTTTCTTTGCTAATAAAATTAATTCTTTTTGTTTTCCTATTTCCAACCTAACTCTCATAAGATATTTTAATTGATTTAATTAATAAACCTTAGCCACTACACAATAATTAATACTTTCAAAAACTATTTAAACTTCCTTTTCTCTGAATTATTATGCAACTAACACAAAAGAGTCTAGTTTTATTATTAGTGTTAGTCATGACTCTCATTTAGAGAGCCACATTCTTAATTAACTTTTGAAAAATGGTTCTTACATGTTCTTTAACTAAATCTGAAATAGGAGGTTTTTATGAGTTTTGAAACAATTGAGCCAATGAAGGCACGACATGTTCCAGGTAGAGAAATTTATTCTTTTAAAAGAGATGGAAGAATAACTCTTAAGCCAGGATATTATTATGCTGTTATTGCAAATAGTCCGCCGAGTGGAATTGTTATGTCTAGGCGACCGTTTCCAGGATCTGAGCCGGTTGGTAAAGATGCTAACTATCGAATTGGCAGGGTAGCAGAAAATAGCGATACGCTTGTATTCTATTATCCTTATGAACGATAGAACAGTTTAAAAAGTTTAGAAAATGGAGAGAAATATGGAAGAAGATCAAAAGATAGATTTTGCAAAGATAGATAATTATTTCTTTATAATTTTATAGAACTTCTCTTGAACTTCTTTAGGATAGATAGATATTAGATCTTTTTCAAGAAAGTGCATTAACTCGCAAGAAAGGAAATCCTTTCCCCAAAGATCTCCGCCATACGTCAGAGCATTTGCCCTACATCCTCCTCCGCAAATAGGTAAATATTTACATGATCTGCACCCCTTAGGTGATTTTCTAGTATGGTTCCTGAAATCTTGCCACTTCTTATTTGCCCTATAGGTATCTATTTCGTCATATCTTCCAAAGGAGATATGGAGTGATGGGCAAAGTAAAAGTTCTCCCTTAGGATTTATAGTAACGGAGCCAAATTGATAACTACAAGGATGATCCTGCATTTTTAGAATAGGAAGTTGCTTATTCTCCTTTATCATATCAGAAGAAAATATTCCTACAACATCCATTTTCATTTTATAAGAATTAGCCATATATGTTTTAATTAAACCTTTTATCTCTGTGAAAATTAATTCTAAATTTAAAGATAAATTATTTTTTTTATAACTTCCTTCTGAAAAGGGAATGTCTATGTTCCACTGATCAACCTTTAGTTTTTCAAGAATTTGTAACATCCTTTTTAATTCTCCTACCCGAATAAATTTTGAAAGAGTTGTATTAACAACCGTAACAAACCCATATTTTCGCACCATCTCTATTTTTTTTAATATTTCATCACAGCTCACTCCTCGTATCTCTTTATTAGCTTCCAGCCCATCTAGACTTATTCTCATTGTGATAATTTTACTTTGTTTCTCTTCAATTCCCCTGAGTTTTTTTAAAAGCGACGAATTTAACTTTGTTCCATTAGTAATTATTGAAACATCTTCTGGGCAATTACTAATTATTGTAAGGATATCTTTTCTTATGA
The DNA here is from genome assembly GCA_964440825.1 of Candidatus Woesearchaeota archaeon. Taxonomy (GTDB): domain Archaea; phylum Nanobdellota; class Nanobdellia; order Pacearchaeales; family GW2011-AR1; genus CABMGO01. The sequence goes on along the minus strand of CAYYKU010000020.1, from coordinate 10,118 downwards.
ATGGTTCTCCGCCCGCAAGGGTAATTCTATTTATGCCCTTCTTTTTTATGTTATCTAAAATATGAAGTAAATTTTCCAAAGAGATCTCTTGTTGATAAAAATCTGCCATGTGGCAATGCATGCATCTAAGATTACACTTACCAGTAATGTCCAAATGCACACGAGTTAACTTATTCATTATTTAATCAGGTGCACTATCTACTAGGTGGCCCTTCAATTCCTTTCGGACAGGTAATACCTTTTTAACTTTTTCTTTTTTTTCCATATTTTTTATTATATACCCTACTATTTAAATATTAATATTTTCATATAAACCAAGATCCTCAAACAATATAATATTTATAAATACAGATCTCCGATTAATTTTATGGATATAGCTTTAGATTTTGCAAAAATAGAAAAAAAATGGCAAGATAAGTGGGCTGCTGAAAAAGTTTTTGAAGCTAACCCGGATAAAAGAAAAAAGTTTTTTATGAATTTTCCATATCCTTATATTAATTCTTATTTACATTTAGGCCATGCCTTTTCTTCTGTGAGAGTCGATATTATGGCAAGATACAAAAGAATGAATGGATTCAATGTACTTTTTCCGCAGGGCTGGCATTGTACAGGAACGCCTGTTTGGGCTGCTGCACAGAGAATAAAGGAGAAAGAACCAAAACAGCTAGCGATTCTTAAAACTCTAGGATTTGCAGATGAAGAAATATTAAAATTTTCAGATGTTAAACATTGGATAGATGTATTTGTACCTGCTGCAGAAGTTGACTTTGCAAGAATAGGAAACAGTATAGACTGGAGAAGAAGTTTTATTACTACTGATTTAAATCCACATTATGATAAATTTATTAGATGGCAATTTAGGAAACTAAAGAAAAAAGGACTTATTGGTACAGGCGAATACCCTGTTGTTTGGTGTCCCAAAGATAATATGCCAGTCGGAGACCACGATAGAGTTGAAGGAGAAGGAGAAACAACTCAGGAATTTTCATTATTGAAATTTAAATTTGATGATGGTTTTTTAATTGCAGCTACACTTAGACCTGAAACAGTTTATGGTGAAACAAATTTCTGGGTTAATCCAAATGTAAATTACGTGAAAGCTAATATAAATGAAGAGACTTGGATTGTTAGTAGGGAATGTTTTGATAAATTAACCATACAAGGAAAGAAAACAAAAATATTAAAAGAAATTAATGGAAAAGAATTAATTGGAAAATATTGTGAAGCTCCATTAATTGGCAAAAAAATTATAATTTTACCCGCACCATTTAGCGATCCAAAAATAGGTACCGGGCTAGTTACTTCCGTTCCGAGTGATGCGCCCTACGATTATGTTGCCTTGAGAGACTTACAGGAAAATGAAGAAGAAATGAAAAAATACGGACTTAACTTTGAAGAAGTAAGAAAGATTAAACCAATACCGATAATTGATTCTAAAGAATGGAGAGACATGCCTGCAGTAAAAATTGTGAATGACATGCAAATAAAAAATCAAAACGATCCAAAATTGGAAAAAGCTACAGAGACAATATATAAAGCAGGATTCTATTCTGGAAAAATGAACTCTAATTGTAAAGAATTTGCAGGAATGCCCGTTGCAGATGCAAAAGAAAAAATGAAAATATTAATGAAAGAAAAAGAATTACTAGAACCATTTTTTGAATTAACAGGAAAAGTGGTTTGTAGATGTTTAACTTCCTGCGTTGCAAAAACCGTTTCTGACCAATGGTTCTTAAAATATGGTGATGCTGATTGGAAAAAACAAACACACGATTGTTTGAGTAAGATGAATCTTTATCCAGAAGTTGTAAGACCTCAATTCAAATATGTTATCAACTGGTTAAAAGAATGGGCATGCACACATCACCACGGAACTGGAACAAAATTACCCTGGGATGAAAAATGGATTATAGAAAGTCTTTCTGACTCTACGATTTACATGGCATATTACACAATTGCACATTTGATAAAGAACTACCCTGTTGAAAAAATAGATGATAATTTCTTTGACTTTATTTTCTTGAACATAGGCAAAGGAGACAAAGAAATGCAAAAGATGAAGCAAGAATTTGAATATTGGTATCCTCTAGATATTAGAAGTTCTGGCAAGGACTTAGTTCAGAATCATTTGACATTCTGTATGTTTAACCACACAGCAATATTCCCTGAAAAATATTGGCCAAAGGGGTACAGTATAAATGGATGGTTACTTGTAAATGGAGAAAAGATGTCTAAGTCTAAAGGAAATTTCTTTACAATACGACAAATATTAGACCAGTATCCTGCAGACGTAATCAGAGCAAACCTAATTTATGGAGGAGAGGGAATAGATGATCCTAATTTTGATTTAAATAATGCAAAGGGAATAAGACAAAGACTCGAACAATTTTTGGAATTTGTTGAAGAGTACAGCAGTAAGACTGGAAATCATGCATTAACAAAAGAAGATGAAGAATTTATTTTAGTATATAATAAATATTTACTAGAGGGAACTAAAGCAATGGAACAAATGCTTTTTAGAACCGCATTCGTAAATTTATTTTATCAAATGCAAAAGGCATTGAAAGACTATCTAAACAAAGGAAAAATTAATCCAAGTGTTATGAACAAGTTTATTAAAATACAGACAGAAGTTCTCGCCCCCTTCTGCCCACATATTGCTGAAGAACTTTGGGAAAAATTAGGAAATAAGGGATTTATTTCTTTAGCTGGATGGCCAAAATATGAAGAAATTAAGAAATCTATGAAACAAGAAGATATTAACGAAAAAATAATTGGAAACATTAAACCCCTTATAGATAAGATATTATCTACCCAAAAAGTGGAAAAGATTTATTTATACGCTATGCCTTTTGAAATTAAGCAAATTGATACTAAAAAGATTGAAAAAGCTCTTGGCAAGCCAACACAAATTTTTGCAGTAAATGACTTGAAAAAACACGACCCTGAGAATAAGGCTAAAAAAGCATTGCCTGGCAAACCTAGTATCTTTGTAGAGTAATATTTAAATAGTCAAAGTATCTAGATATTTTATGCAAATAGGCATTTTTAAGAAACCTGAAAAAAGAGAATTTAGCGATATGACTAAATCTGAAAAGAGAAATTTTCTGGCTTGTGATTTAATTGAAAGGATGATTAGAATAGAACAGAAAGTCAGAGGGTCAATGGGTGAAGGAATTGTCCCATACTATAAGACAGAATATTTTAAAGAGCTCCATCCAAATGAAAAAACGAGATTTTTAGATTATCTTAATAAAAAAGAAACGAAAAAAAAATGGAGATTTTTACCTTTCGTTTTGATACCTGGAATAGGGTCTCTCTTAGGAATTAGAATTACAGGTAATGCAATCAATGAAAGCCAGCAAATTCAACCAATCAATCTTATTCTTTTAGGGATATTCTTGATTGCAATAATTGCTTATTGGATTTATGTGCTTTCTCAAAGAAAAAGATTAAAAAGATTAGACAGACACTTTAAAGTTTTAGAAAATATTATTGAACGAAGAAAATCTAGAAAAAAATAAATTTTTTTATTTTTAGAATTTTATTCACAAATAGCTTTAATACGTCTAATTCCTGAAGCAGAACTCTCTTCTTTTTGAATTTTGAAACTACCTAGTTCAGAAGTATTAGCTACATGGGGGCCAGTACAAATTTCTTTACTTACTATATTTCCTTTTTTATCCAAAATTGTGTAAACAGAAACTATTTCAGGATATTTTGTTCCAAATTCTGCTTGGGCTCCTTGCTTGATTGCATCTTCTAATTTTACTTCTTCTTTTACTACTCCTAGTTTTTGCTTTATTTTATCATTAATCCAGTCTTCAATTTCTTTTAATTCTTCTTTCTCTAATTTTCTTGGAAAGTTAAAATCGAATCTCAATCTTTCAGGAGTTATGTTAGATCCTTTCTGTTTTATATTATCTTCTTTTAAAATAATCCTCAATGCCTGGTTAAGTAAATGAGTTGCAGTGTGGAGCTTTTTTGTTGCATCGGTGTTATCAGCTAAACCGGATTTGAATATCCCTGTTGAAGAAGTTCTGGATAATTCTTGATGAACATTACATTCTGTTTCAAATCCTTTTTCATCTACGGAAATTCCTTTTTCTTTAGCCAACTCAGTAGTCATTTCTATTGGGAAACCATATGACTGATATAGCAAAAAGGCACTCTTGCAATCAATTTCTTTTTTATCTTTAATCATCTTTTCGAATTCTTTAATTCCTTGCTCTAATGTTAAATTAAATCTTGTTTCTTCTTTTTCTATTTCATCAAGAATTTCTTTTTTCATCATTTGTAGATTTTCATAATCTGGATAAATTTCAAAAACTTTAAGGCAAACTTTTCTAGTAAATTCTCTTAATCCTAAAAGTCTTCCGTGTCTAACTGCTCTTCTAATTAACCTTCTTAAAACATAACCTCTTTCAGTATTGCTTGGTAAAACACCGTCGGATATTATGAAACAAGATGCTTTTAGGTGATCTGCAACGATTCTCATAGATTTTTCGTTATCAGAGTATTTTTTATCTGAAAGATTTTCTATTTCTTTTATTAGAGTTTGCCAGACATCAGTTAAATAATTGTCATCATACCCATTTACTACAGCTAGAACTCTTTCTAATCCCCTACCATTATCAATATTTTTTTGCTTTGCAGGAACAAAATTACCATCCGATATTTTTGTGAAACCCATTAGAACATCGTTCCATATTTCTACCCAGTTGTTATCTGATGGATCAAAAACATTTGGAACTGGAACATTATTTAATTTCCAATAAAACATTTCAGTGCATGGACCGCAAGGAGTATTATTACTTGGATGTTGCCACCAGTTACTTTCTAAAAATGCAATTTTCTCTTTGGGAATACCTGCATCCAACCATATCTTTTCGGATTCTTCATCTTTAGGAGAATCTTTGTTTCCTGCAAAAACTGTAACTGCTAAACGCTTTTTATCAAGTTTCAAAACTGCTGTTGCAAACTCATAGCTCCACTCAATTGCTTCTTTTTTGAAGTAATCTCCCAAAGACCAGTTACCCATCATTTCAAAAAAAGTATGATGAAAACTATCTCCGACTTCTTCGATATCTCCGGTCCTCACGCATTTCTGCACGTCAACTAATCTTTTTCCCAGAGGGTGTTTTTGTCCAAGTAAAAAAGGAACAAGAGGATGCATGCCTGCAGTGGTAAATAACACAGTCGGATCATTTGCAGGAACTAAACTTGCAGAAGGTATTTCTTTATGGTCTTTCGACTTAAAAAATTCAATATATTTTTTTATTAATTCTTGCCTTGTTAACATAAAAATAAGTGCTAAATGAGGTTTATTAAGATTTCGCGTTAACCAAGTTCCTTTATTCTTCTATTCAAATCCATTAACTCTCTGTCTAAATCAGAAACATCAAAGTCTTCTTGCTTTATTTCTTTTTCTTTCAAGGGTTTTAAAATGACTACTTTTTGCTTAACTTTCTTAGAAAGTTTACTTTTCAAGCCAGGAGGTAAAGAAGGGTCAGGCATTCTTTCGTCCAACCTCTCAACAACATAATCGCCCGAAGAAATAAGGGAGGCTAAATTTGCCAACAATCTTTTTTTATGAGAACGGAGTGCATGCAAGTTTACAAGTCTTTTCTGAAGTTGCACAACCTCTGCCCTACAATTAAGAATACTTGCCTTATAGAATTTATATTCTGCGCTTTCAAAAGAAATGTATACTTGTCTTTCTTCCATTTTTAAAATTTAAATCCTATTGAAAACGTCCAATTCAATTCTATTAACTCTATTTTTAATTTCTTCAAGCGTTTTATTTATCTCAGTTATTTCCTCATCTTCTTTTAATTTGACTTCATTTATCTTATCAAGTACGTGCGTTATCTGCTTTAAATCTCTGCCAATCTCTTCTACATCTTTTTTTGCGGAATTGAATTTATCGATTCTTACAAAAATAGATCCTGATGCATCTTTCTTCACAAACTTTTCTTCTTGCATTGATTCTGCAACAGGCTCTGGCTCTTGTACAAATGGATTTGCTAAAGGAGTCTGCTTTATAGGCGGCTCAGGTAAGGAAGTTGAAACAGGTTGTTTCATTTCATATTTTGGCACTTCTGGTAAAACTTTTTTTTGTACTGGTGCAGAAGGCAAGACAGGTATTTTTTGAGAGCTAACAGGTGGAATTGGAAGACTTTCTAAGGGGCTGTTTGCAGCCCCAGTATCACCACTTATTTTCTCAGAAGAGTCTAAAGCCATTTTTATTGCTTCTTGATTATTAGTATCTCCTCTTACTTCAGGTAAATCCGTAGGAGTCCGAGATATTGGAGCACTGAAGGAGGGAAGTTCTGGAATGGGAGGAATTTCAGGAACTTCTTCGCTAGATGTTTTTTTTCTAAAAATACTCATGACTTCTTCAGGAGTAGTTGTTTTTTATAGGTTTATGTTAACTCTATAGTTACTACACTCTCAAACGAAAGGTATTTAAGACAAAGCTGAGAAGCATATTAATGCAAATAAATCTTCTAAAAAATCTCGTCGAGGAAATGGCAGGGGCTGGAACCAACACCATAGTAGATATTTTATTTGAAAAAGAAGATGTAAATGAATTCTTGATTGCTAAAAAAATGGATTTAACTATAAACCAGGTTAGAAATATTTTATACAAACTTTCAGCAGAAGGACTTGTTTCCTTTACTAGAAAGAAAGATAAGAAAAAGGGATGGTACATTTATTTTTGGACTTTAAATAAAGAAAAATGTCTTAAAAAAATTGAAGGAGAATATGTTGGAAGAATGGCAGAACTTAAACAAATTTTATCTGATAGAGAAACAAAAAGATACTATATATGTAAAGGATGTAATATTGAAGCTACTGAGGAGAAGGCACTAGAAAGTGATTTTTCATGCGACGAATGCACTGAAGTTTATGAACTTGTTGATAACACAAATGCAATTAGAGACATTAAAGGAAAAATAACAAAAAAAGAAAATGAACTTAAAGAAATTAGAACTGAATTAGAAATTGAAAGAGAAAGATTAGAAAAGAAAAAAGAAAAGAAAAAAGCAGCTACTTCCAAAAAAGAAGCAAAGAGTAAAGCAAAAGCAAAACTTGCTAAGGCTGCTGCTAAAGGTAAAAATAAAGTTACAAAAAAAACTGCCAGTAAAAAAACCAACCCTGTTAAGTCAAAGAGCAAACCTATAAGAGGATCTGCTCCTAAGAGCAAAAAGAAATAATGGGTAAAGGAATTTTTAATGGATATACTGGTATTATTGTTGCAATAAATGTTGTGGCATTTTTAATTTATGTTATTCTTTCCTATATTTATGGCCCTCTGGCTGTTGCGCAATTTCTCGCACTTAAGCCATTTATGATATTACAAGGGAAATATTTATGGACTTTTGTCACAAGTATGTTCCTACATGCAAACATAAGTCATTTGATTGCGAATATGGTCTCACTAATATTTATGGGTAGTTTTATTGAAAAGCTTATTGGTAAAAAAAGATTTTTATATGTATATTTTATCGGCGGATTTATAGCTTCAATATTTTTTGTTGTACTTGCAGGTTATTTTGGAACTACAGAGTTAGGAGCAAGATTATTTGGAACCCCCACATCACTTGCAGTAGGAGCATCCGGGGCAATATTTGCACTTGGTGGGCTTCTTGCAGTATTAATTCCCAGAATGAAAGTACTTGTATTTTTTATTATACCTACTCAAATGTGGATTGCGATGGCAGGTTTAACATTTGTAATGTGGTTTTTCTCCGCAACACTTTCATTGCCTGTGGGAAATACAGCCCATCTTGGAGGATTATTAGTGGGTATTGCTTACGGATCGTATTTGAAAGTCAAGTATCCTAAAAAAACAAAGATGATCTCCCAATATTTTGGAGGATAAAAATTAGTAAAATGAGAAAACAAAAACATAAAACTCTAAAAGAACTCTATAAACAAAGTTTCTTATTTATTAAAGAATCTAAAAAATATATTTTGATAATCCTTGCTTTATTTATAGTTTTTGCAATTACAGGATATTTTAGCTCAATACCTCCAGAATTGGAGAATATCTTAAAAGAAAAATTAAAAGAGATTTTAATGAAATTCGAAGGTTTAAATTTATCTCAAACTATTTGGATGATTTTTTCAAATAATATTTATGTTAGTTTTCTTTCTATAGTATTTGGAATTTTATTTGGTATCTTCCCCCTTATTGTTTCCTCAACTAACGGTTTCTTAATAGGGTATGTAGCACATAAAGCAGTTTCAATTGAAGGAATTTTAACTCTATGGAAACTTTTACCACATGGAATATTTGAACTACCTGCAGTAATTATTTCTTTAGGAATTGGCCTAAAACTGGGGATAACATTAATTTTTAGTAATGAAAAATTGAAAAAAGAAAGCCGGGAAGCATTATTTGTTTTTCTGTTAGTTGTGACTCCTCTTTTAATTATTGCTGCATTAATCGAAGGATTTTTAGTTTTCTTTATCAAATAGATTTAAATAATAAAAAGACTATAGAATAATATGAAAAGAGTAGATGGTTTAACTGGAAGAAATTTTTTGATAGGTATTTTAATAGCTTATTTTCTCACTTTCTTTTTTTCATATTTTTATTTTATGACTGCAAGCACACTAATAACTGGAAATGCAGTAGTTGAAACTGAAAAAACAGACTATCAATATATAGATGATCCTGCACTAATGCAAACCATTTGGATTGTTTCCATATTATTTTTACTTTTTATTTTCATTTATCTAATACCTAGGATGATACATAATAAACAAAGAAAGCAAATAAAAATAAAAGTTGAAAGATATTCTGCATTTAAAACTCATTAAGTCTTTTTTGTTTTTTATAATTTAAAATTATCCATGAGATTTTCTTAAATTTCTCAATAGGAACTTTTATTCTTGAGTCTATAATTTTTAATGCGGAATCTAGAGAATTTGCTTTTTCTGGAAGACCTTGCATTGCTTTTCTTGTTACTTCCCTTAGAATTCCAACCCCTAAAGGAGCATAATATTCTTCAGTAGTTTCTCTAAAAACAATAATAGTTGCTTGACGTTTTATTTTTTCTAGATATTCACAAATTGATAAACGATTTGCATAGTAAGCCCCCGTTACACTAGAGGCATAGTCTTTTCTTCCGAAAAATCCTTCGTAATCTTGCCAAAAACCAATATCTTGTTGCATTAAATTTTCTTTAGTAAGGTTTGAAATACTTGGAACAGCTTCTTCCATAACTTCAAATTTAAATTCTCCCGGGAGTAAAAGAATATGGTAATAGTTACCTGCATAATTATCTGAAAATAAAAGTATTTCTGAAATTTCTTTGTAGGTTTTTATTTTTTCCAATAAATATTTACTTAGAGTATCGTCTACGGCAGTTATTCCCCATTTAGTCGGAACTAACTTTCTTTGAGGTTTTATCCCCAATAATCCGGCAGAGAATAGTTTTTGCAAATGGCTAATTTGAATATTTGAAGAATATAATTCTTTCAGAGCAGTTGTTGCTTTAACATCATAGTCTGTTGAGAGGTAATCAACTTTCTTTTCAATGAAAGGATTTTCTTCTAAAATAACTCGTTCGATCGGTGCAGGATTTGCCATGATAGACATCACGCTTGAAGAAGTATATTGCAGAGTTGGTTGTTTCTTTAGGAAAAATTCTGTTGAAACAGGTTTTGAAGCTAAAGCAAGTTGCTGAGTTACTGCAGAGAGACTTTTATTTGCTTTAATGTTTGTTACCTGTCTCCCATAAACCATGCTTCCCCTATGTGAAAGAACTTGCTCTATGGAAAGATTTTGCTTTACCCATTCTTCTGGCGAGGCCAGAACTGTCGTATCTCCTTTATAATCTGGCGCTAAAATTCCAGAAAAAACATTTGGATAGTTAACTCTTCCAACAAAAATTTCTGGAGGGGTTGAACCAGAAAAATGAAGTTTTACTTTCGGAAAAGAACCTTGTATTTTTGACAAGATTGTTGCCGCTTTATCCTCTCTTATGAAGTCGCTCATGGAATGGGAAAAGAGAAAGGGTTTAAAGGAATTTGTATGTTCACAGTGAAGAGGCTTTGCGTCTAAATTAAACATTTAGCCTAGAATAGTAATTTTGCTTTCGCAA
>CAYYKU010000019.1:0-12977 GCA_964440825.1 Candidatus Woesearchaeota archaeon | reverse complement strand
ACAGAATCTTGCTTGTAAGTTTTTAACATCTCTAACTTCTGCTACTTTAGCAAATTCTTTAGCTATTTTAATATTAGCAGAGGTTATTGGGGCTCCAATTCTTATTTTTACTCCTCTTTTCTTTGCTTTCTCAAAGCTCGGCATTAAAACTTCTAATTTTCTTGAAAGGCCTTCAGCCGTTGTTACTAAAGTTATTGTGTTTTCTGCTTCTCTTACTAACATATCTAAATGGTTGTATAGGTTTTGTCTTCCTCTTAAAGCGCCAGACATATCAGTAGGTTCTACAAACTTAACGCCATCTGTAAATAAACTATTTAATTCGCTAAGAACATCATCATCTTTTAATTTTTCTAATCTTGTGGACTTTTCTCTTGCTTCAACAACAAGATTCTTTTTTACTCGTTCAATAACTTCTTCTGGTTTCAAAGCAACAAATTTGATTGGTTTGCCCAACTTCATTACAATAAATCCTTTCTTTTCTAAAGATTCTAAGATGTCATATGTTCTAGAACGAGGGACGTCGCTAATTGAAGAGAGCTCGCCTGCTGTGGATTGTCTCCTGGAAAGGAGCGCTGTCCAAACTTTTACCTCATACAGGTTGAGATCGAATATCTTTCTTAGTCTGCCTAGGAATTCCTCTTTAACAATCATGTTATCTTTAGAGGCTCAGAGTATTTAAATCTTTCTCTGAAATGTTTTTCCGATGAGGAGTGAAAAACTAACTATTTCCGACGAGAATTATATTTTCGAAAAGGATAATTTACAAATAAAATCTTTTATTTTACTCTCTTCGGAGTAATCAAAATTTTGATTTGTTTTTTTGAATGAAATCTTCTTTGCACCGATTCTTTTTGCTTCTTCTTCTACAAATTTTTGTATTTCTATAGCTAATTTATGTTCAAATATAATTTCTAATTCGATTAAATCTTCCTTTACTAGATTTGCTTTCTTTCTTGCTGCTTGGATATTTCTAGTTATTTCTCTTGCAATGCCTTCTGCTTCTAAGTCTGGTGTAATTGCTGTGTTTAGTTTTATCTTTTTCTCTTCAGATCTAACTAAAGTTACTTTTTTTACATTTAATTCTTCCAAAATTATTTCTTCGTGCTCTTTGGAGACGTCATAACCGTGCAACTTTACTTCCAGCAAGGGTTGTTTTAGAGGGAGTTTCTGTATATCTCTTTCTCTTAGTGCAATAGAAACTATTTCTCTAACTTGCTTCATTTCTGCTTCAAGGTTTTCGTTAAGAAGTTTTTCACCGTATTCTGGCCATGTTTCAAGATGTACTGATTCTTTTTTTCCAATCGTTTTGTAAATTGATTCTGCAGAGAAGGGAAGTATTGGAGCAATTATCTTTGCAAGGTTTTCAAGAACATACTTTAATGTTGTTTTTGCATCTTTATCTCCTTCATTAAATCTATCTCTATTTCTTCTTACATACCATGTAGAAAGATCTTCTATGAAAATTTTAAGCTTATTACAAGAGTCTATTGTATCATATGATTTTAGGAATGTATCTGTTTCTTTTATTAAATGATTGGTTCTGGAAATAATCCAGTTATCTAATGGGTTTTTCGAATCAGGAGTTTTCTTTTCTTTTATATTATCATATAATTCATAGAAGTTAGATACATTGTAAAGCATGAGGATTACTTTTTTGTAAGTTTCTTCAACGCCTTTTTCTGTGAAGTTAAAATTTTCTGCATTCATAACTGGGCTAGACATGAGGTAAAATCTAAGTGCATCAACACCATATTTTTCTATTATAATTAGGGGGTCTGGGAAATTATTTTTGCTTTTGCTCATTTTTTGTCCGTCTTCTGCTAGGACAGTTCCTGTTGTAACTACATTTTCGAATGGGATATCGTCGAATAATATTGCCGAAAGAACGTTCATATAATAAAACCACGCCCTTACTTGTGCAATATATTCTGCTACAAATTGTGCTGGGAAATTTTTCTCGAAGAAATCTTTATTTTCAAATGGGTAATGGAATTGGGCGAAAGTCATTGCTCCAGATTCAAACCAACAATCTAAAACTTCTGGAATTCTTTTGAATTGTTTTCCATCTTTTTCTAGAATTATTTCATCTAGGAAGTCTTTATGTAAATCAATTTCTTGTTTTGGTAAATTTTTCGCATATTTCTTCAAATCTTCTATGCTTCCAATAACTAATAATTCTCCGTCATTAGATTTCCAGATGGGGATTGCTGTTGCCCAGTATCTATTTCGGGAAATATTCCAATCTGGTGCAGTTTCTATTGTGTATTTTACTCTTCCTTCTTTAAGGAACTCTGGATACCAGTTTAATTTTTGGTTTAATTCTAAAATTCTTGGTTTTATTTTTTGAATATCTACAAACCACGCAGGGATTGCTCTATAAATTAATTTTGTTTCACATCTGTAACAGAATGGATATTCGTGATCTAATTTTTTTACTGAAATTACTTTTCCTTGTTTTTTCAAGAAGATTATTATATCTGTGTTTGTGTCATGTACAAATCTTCCTGCAAAATCAGTTACTTCTTTTGTGAAATTTCCTTTTTCATCTACTGGTTGAACCATTGAGATTTTGTATTTTCTGCAAACTGCATAGTCATCTTCACCGAAGGCAGGAGCAGTATGAACTATTCCCGTACCATCTTCTTCTGTTACGAAATCGCCTAAAATTATTCTGAATGCATTCTTTGTATCTTTGAAGTAGGGGAATAAAGGTTCATATTCTTTGTTTTCTAATTCTTTACCTATTATTTCTTTTACTATTGTATAGTCTTCGTTTGACTTGTAAAATTTAGAGATTAGATTTTTTGATAAAATGTATATATTGTTGTCTTTTTTGTCTTTAAGGTAAACATATTGTAATTTTGGATTTACTGTTAGGGCTAAGTTTGAAGGGAGTGTCCATGGAGTAGTTGTCCATGCTAAAACATTAGCATCTTCGTTTTTTAATTTGAATTTAACTACTACTGTTTCATCTTTTACTATTTTGTAAGAATTGTCCATTGCTATTTCTGCTTTTGCTAGGGGCGTTGAACATCTTGGGCAGTACATTAATATTTTTTCTCCTTCGTAGATGTAGCCTTTTTCATGTAATTTTTTAAATGCCCACCAAACAGACTCAATGTAGTTATTGTCCATTGTTTTGTAATCGTTTTCCATATCTACCCATCTACCTACTCTATTGATTATTGATTTCCATGCATCTGCATATCCCATCACTTTGCTTCTGCAATAGTCATTGAATTTTTTAACGCCCATTTTTTCAATTTCATCTTTTGAATTTATTCCCAAACCTTTTTCCGCTATATTTTCAATAGGTAGTCCGTGGCAATCCCAGCCCCACACTCTTCGCACATATTTTCCATTCATTGTCCAGAATCTTCCGTAAATGTCTTTTGTTATTGAGCCAAGTAAGTGTCCGTAGTGGGGCATGCCTGTTGCGAATGGAGGCCCATCATAGAAAATATAGGGTTTGCCTTTTTTTGTTTTATCTAATGATTTTTGGAATGTTTTATCTTTGTTCCAGAATTCTAAGATTTCTAATTCTTTTTGATTTACTGTTTTAGGGGTTTCTGTCATAGTTAGGTGTGGGTTCTGGGTTTTTTAAAGTTAGTTGTGGCTCTGAAGGGAGCCAGTTTCTCCAGTAATAAGGATAATCTTGGAAGTTGCTCGTTAGTTCTTTTGCTTTTTCTGGATTTTGTCTACAGAGAGGTTTTAGATAATCATAAACTAAGCTATTTAGTTGTGTTCTGGGTACTCCTCTTCCTATACATCTGTCTGCAACAGCTCGTGCTTCTGTTAAATTTCCTTCTTTTAATAGGTTTACAACTAGATATGGGTTCTCCGGCAGGGTTAAGGTATCTAAGCTCATAAGATTTCAAATGCAAGCAGGTTGGCTTGCGTACTAAATAATAATTGCAATACTAGTAATGTTCTGAGAAGTTATCTTTTTACTAGTTTGCATGTGTTTGAGAAGGGTTAGGGGTTTTTATATTTTGTTGTTTATAGTTTCTCTAAAAATTCTTCTTCTAAGAAATGTAGTTTTCCAGGAATTATAAAGCAGAAAGGAGATTTCACTTTATTTGATACTTTTTCTATTTTGTCATATTGGATTTTAGAATTTACTCCAAGTTCAGAACAGGCAACAATTTTTTCAATTTTTAGTTTGTGATTTTGTAAGGCTTCTTTCAATTGTATTTTTGCTTTTTCTATAGGGAGAGCAATGTCTACTAAAAGCAAAGTATGCGCATCCATTGAAAGATTTTTTTCTATAAGTTGTGCAAAAGAATCTGGCTTCCAGTTATCTTTCCATGTTGGCATGGATGCGGTTTTTCCAAATTTGTAAAGTTGGAGTCCTGTTTCTGCAATTGCAGTCATAATAGAAGCATTGTGGACAATGTTAAAAGGAACTTTATTTTTCTTGCAACTTAAGATTAATTCAGAATGTGTTGTTGCAGAAAGAGCATCACCATAAACTAAAAGAGAAATATTTTGTTTTTTGGCATTTTTAATAAATTCTTCAGATTCAACTTTTTCTCTTGGAAGTTCTTCAATTTTTTTACCAGTAACTTTCTCTAAAATTTTTTTATCGTAGGGAAAATCAACCGTGTAATTTTCAAGATAAATATGATCAGTATCTTTTATTAGTTCTAAAGCTTCTAAAGTTAAAGATTTCTCGTTAAGTCCTGTTCCAATTAGGTTGAAAGTCATTTTTTATTAAACCAAATTTTAGTAGAATAATACCAAGATAGTCCCATTATGAATATTGCCCCTAGGGTAATGGCCGTTTCTTGGTGGATAAATAAAAATAAAACTGCGGAAATTCCGATTGGCCACATTAAATAAGTCATATATTCAAAATAGATATTTTGTTCCCAGTTTGTAAAATAAGCTCCCAGGATTCCTAGTATAACTGCAATAAAGGCAGTAAGCAGGGTGTTTAATATTTCTAGCATAATGTTTATAATATGGGCTGGTTTTTAAGGATTATGGGTTTAAAAGAAGATATTTTAGCAGGCAAGGTATTCGTTTATCCAACTGATACTATTTATGGTATCGGCTGTGATGCTACAAATGTTGAAAGTGTGGGGAAAATTAGGGAAATTAAAAAAAGAGAGATGAAACCTTTTTCAGTGATAGCTCCTAGTTTTGAGTGGATTGAAAATAATTTTATTGTAGATTTTGATATTAAAAAGTTTTTACCCGGCCCTTATACTTTGTTGTTGAAGAAAAAAGATATTAATTTTCTGAAACACATATCTGAAAATGATCGTGTTGGAGTTAGAATACCTAAGAATGATTTTTGTTTTTCTGTTCAGGAAATTGGTGTGCCATTTGTTACTACCTCTGTAAATCTTTCTGGTGAACCTTTTGCTAGAAGTATCCTAGATATTAAAAAAGAAATTCTTGATTTAGTTAATGAAGTCGTTAATGTTGGGGAATTAAATGGGAATCCTTCTACTTTAATTATCGATGGTTTGGAGATTAAAAGATGAAATTAGTTGATGTACATTGTCATTTGGAAGATGAGAGATTTAGTAAAGATTTAGATGCGGTTTTAAAGAGGGCAGATGGTGTGGGAATGAGAGCAATTCTTGTTGCAGGTACAAATCCTGAAGCAAATAGGAAGGTTTTGGAATTGACTAAAAAATATTCTATTTTGAAAGCTAGTTTTGGTCTTTATCCAATTGATGCAGTAGTTTCAAAGTTCTCTAATTTAACAGATGATTATCCTAGAAAAATTGAGGCTTTTGATTATAAAGAAGAATTGGAGTGGATTAAAAAAAATAAAGAAATATGTATTGCAATAGGAGAAGTTGGTTTAGAATTAAAAGTTATAAAAGAGAATAAAGATTTTGAAAAAATAAAACAGGCGCAGATTGAGGTTTTTGAAGCTTGTATTAACCTTGCTAAAGAATTAAATAAACCTCTCGTTATTCATACTCGTGGTGGTGAATTAGAGGTTATTGAAATTTTGGAGAAGCATAAGGTAAAAAATGTTATTTTGCATTGTTTTGGTGGAAGAAAAAATCTAATTAAAAGAGCTGTGGAAAATGGATATTATTTTTCCGTTCCTGCGGTGATAGCTCGTTTGCAACATTTTCAAACTTTAGTTGAAATGGTTGATTTGAAACAATTATTTACGGAAACAGATGCTCCTTATTTAGCTCCCGTTGCTGGTGAGAGGAGTGAACCGAAAGATGTTGTGGTTACAATAAAAGAAATTGCTAGAATAAAAAAGTTAAGCGAAGAAGAAGTTGCTAATCAGATTTGGGAAAATTATGAGAAAGTTTTTGGATAGTTGTTAATCATAATAATCTTTTTAAATAGTGAAGATTAAACATTTTAATGAGCGATAATGATGAAAATTATTTAGTAGTGTATAATCTTGCGAAACATGCTGGTGTTAATGCTAAAAATTTAAGAGCTATTGAATCCGACGTACTTCCCGTTTCTTTGAGTAGTTGTGTTCTAAGAGGTGATTTGGAAGGAAGGCGACAGACTACAACTTCTTTTATTTTTGCAAGAATTAAGAAATTAGATGATTTGGGTTATTCTCAATTAATCCAAAGTTTAGAAGAACATCCATTAGTAAGGGCGAGATATGTATCTAAAAGTGATTATGAATTTGAATTAGGTACTCGATCTGCGGCAAGTTCGCTGCGTGAGAAAGTCGGCCTTTTTTTAGAGCCTTAGTGGATTGATCAAGTTATTTTATAATTCTTCTTCTGCATTCATATCCTTCGATTAATCTTTTTGCATTTGGTGTCCAGACTTTCATTTCACTAGAAACTACTTCAATAGGGTCAGCCATTTTTAATTTTCTAATTTGTTTTCTGGTTAATATTTGGTAATGTTTTGCTTCTATTAAAAAATAAGGTACTGTCCAAACATCTTCTTCTGAAGTAATCCATTTGTATCCGATTTTTGTTAACCTAATTGGCTTACTATAACTCCTAAGTGTTTTGTTTCCTAGAGGGTCTAAATATTCGTTAAAGTAACTCATAACTAACTCTCTTATTGTTCTATAGACTGGTTCTCTGTATCTTAATACTGCATAGTTTGATTTTGAAATTGCTCCCCAGTGTCCATCTTCTTTGAATACAACAATAACATGGTCAAAATCTTTTTTGGTTGCAGTTAAATCTAATAAATATGCTTTTTTATTTTGTAATAAAAAGGTAGTATAGGCTAGCATAGCGCCTTCAATGCAATGGCACCTATTTTCTCTTAAAACTCTTCTAGGCGACATGCAGGTGTCTCCCTCTGGTTCAAAATTTCTAGGGATGTTATCTAAGAATATTTGTATTTTATGTGGAGTATCTAATTTTTTTAAAATATTTACTTCTTCTTTTGTTAGACTATACATTTTATTTCTTGTTAAATAATTTTTTTCCAAAATAATGTGCGGCACCAAAAACAACAACTCCCGGTAGAAGAGCTATTCCTAAAGTTGGCGCTAAGAGTCCTATTCCGATGGTACCCATTGTTCCTGCTCCAATTGACTCTAGTATATTTGTTGCCGGAGAAATAGATTTTTCTACATTTTTTTGCTGAGGATCAATTTGCATTACCATTTTACCATGTTTGAAAATTCGTAATTTCTTGTCTTCTTCAGAAACTAGGAGTACAAAATTATTTTCATCTTGTGAAGCAGTCATTGCCGCGCTGTGTCTTGTTCCAAAATTTTTATAGGCTGATTTTGTTTTAATTAAAACCCCATATGCTTCTACAAATCCTTTATGATTTAAGATTACTGCCCCGTCGATTAATGCCAGAGATTCTAATAATTTGGGGTTTTTTATTGCTTCAAATTTTGGTACTGTTTGATCTATCAAGGGAGCATATTTTGTTTTTCCCACTATGAATAATGCTCCTTCTTTTCTGTTTGCAATTCGTAAACCTACTTTTATTAAACATTCTTCAAGTTCTTTAATAGAATTTTTTTTAACCATAATATAATTTATTTATCTTTGTTTATAAGTTTTGCGCATCGAATGGCTTGTAGATCTTATTTTTCTTCTTCAGTATTAAATATGGTAATTATCCTTAGAATTATTTCTACTGCAAATATGAATATGATATTATATAGGGCTGGAACAATTAGACTTCCAAGTTCCATAGCTCTTGCAACGGTTCCTCCAAAATCAAAAAAGTCTGGAGTAAGTATTGCTATACCTAATAATGTGAATGGAAACATTTTTGCTAGATCATTTGAAAGATCTTCGTTAAAGTACGCGCAAATTCTAATTGCGGCTATAAATGATGTGGAAATGAGTAATAGTGTGGGTATTGATTGTTCTTTAGCAAGTAATAATAGCAGTATTGTAAAAACAAGAAACCATAGTGTGATCATAATTGGCGTAATTATTAAGAATTTTACTATGTAGACTAAAACTGCACCCATTTTTTTGATAGTTTCATTTTCAGAATTATTATATTGTGCTAAATCTAAGGTGATAAGATCTTTTTTTGCTAGAACTTTATAGAACATCCAAACAATTGCGCTGTAAATTGCTATTCCTAAAGAGAGCATTGCTAAAAGAGGGAATGTTTCAAAATTTTTTGGGAAAATACTTACGATTGCACTGTATATTGTTCCTATAACGCTCATTTTATCACCTAGTTTATTAAATTGGTAAGGATTATAAATACCTTTCGTTTTAATTTTTTATGGAAAAGAAAGAAGGATTTAAAGTTACGCCTTGGGAAGTTAAAGGGGATATTAATTATGAAAGGCTTGTTAAAGATTTTGGAACTAGTTTGATTAGTGATTCTATAAAAAAGAAGTTTGAAAAAATGCATCCGTTACTAAGAAGGGGAGTTTATTTTTCACATCGTGATTTTGATAAATGGTTAGCTGCTTTTGAAGCTAAGAAAAAGATTTCTGTTTTAACTGGGCGAGGTCCTTCTGAAAAAATGCATTTGGGTCATTTAGTTCCCTTTTTAGTTGCTAAGTCTTTACAAGAAGAATTTAATTGCGATGTTTTCATTCCCATTTCAGATGATGAAAAATTTTATGTAAAACCAAATTTGACTTTTGAAAAATCTTTAGAGTATTCTCATGATAATATTTTGGATTTAATTGCTTTAGGATTCAAACCTGGAAAAACTTTTATTTTTGAAGATTTTGTATATACTAATATTTATAAATTAGCTGCACAGTGTGCAAAAAGAATTACCTATTCTGAGTCTAAGGCTGTTTTTGGTTTGAAGCCAGAAAGTAATATTGGTTGGAGTTTTTATCCCGCTATGCAAGCTGCACATATTTTATTTCCTCAGTTTAAAAAAGGAAAGCATCAAGTGGTTGTCCCAGTAGGTATTGACCAAGATCCCTTTATTAGATTAACTCGAGATATGGCTGAATATTTTGATTTTGAAAAGCCCGGAGCTTTGCATGCTAGATTTATTCCAGGTCTTTCTGGCAGTGCTAAAATGTCTTCTTCGGATACGACTAATGATGTAATTTATTTAACAGATTCGCCTGAAGAAGTTAAGAAAAAGATTAATAAGTATGCATTTTCGGGTGGAAGAGCCACTATTGAAGAGCATAGGGAATTAGGGGGAGATCCAGATGTTGATGTTTCTTTTCAATATTTAAAGATTTTTTTTGAACCAGATGACAAGAAGTTGGCGGAGATTGAAAAGAATTATCGTTCCGGGAAGTTATTGTCTGGAGAATTGAAAGCTATTTTAATTGAGAAAATAAATCTTTTCTTAAAAGAACATCAAAAGAATAGGGAGTTGGCAAAGAAAAGAATTGATGAATTTTTAGTTAAAGTTTAAATATTTGGTTTGAGTAATTATTTTATGAGAAAAGAGGCAGGTTTTATGTTTATATGTGCGGGAGCAGGGTTTGTTTTAACTAGTTCTAGATCAATTACGGGGAATGCGGTGGGGCTTTCTAATCTTGTAAGTTATTTTGAGATAGTGGGTTTTATTTTTTTATTAGCAGGTTTGGCTTTGCTTATTTCTGGAAAATCATTGAGAGAAATAGTTGATCCTAAAAAAGATTAAAAAGTTTTTTATAAAAATCGTTTTATTATATTAAATCTTCTTCTGGAATGTCTTGGAAAGAAGGTTTTCTCTGTTGTGGTTTTTCTCCAGTTAATGTTGTTTGTGGTTTCTTACTATTCTTGAATGCTTCTGCTTTTGCGATAGCTTCTGCACTAGGTTGTAAACCATCTAAAGAAATTGAGTTTATCATATCTTTAAATTCTTGAAATTGTTCTGCAGTGATTCTTGTGCCTGCTTTTGTAAACCCTTTATAACCTGTTCTTTGGTCATTTGTGAATTCTCTAATTGTAACTCCAATCTTACCGCCAAAATCATCAATTCTTACAATAATATCGGTGTTATCATTCTTTTTTATTTTTCCAATATCTTTTTCCATAATTTATTTTGATTTGTTTAGTTTATAAACATTTAGTTAGAATTCTGTAAAGTTTACTTCCGCTTTAGACATCTTCCTATAGAATTCATATTCTGGTTGGATTTTTTTAGATTCAATTAATATCTTGCCCATTCCTTCCCAAATTAAAAACCATGATGGTACTTCTAATATTGGTAAAATTGAACCTAATATTGTTTGGTCTAGTTTAACTATTCCTAGGAGGATGCACAGAAGTACTGCTGTTCCGAGAATTACCCATTTTATACCGCTTCTTTTTATTTTGTCACGTTTATTTTCTTCTTTTTTGAAATGGTGTGCAAAATGTTCTTTTATTCTCTTTTTTATTTTCCATTCCTCTTTTAGCTTTCTTTCTACTTTCGGAATTAAAATTCTTAATTCTAATTGTTCTTCGCTTTTATCTCTTGCAGCTCGTTTACATTCTTGTAAAAAATCATCTGAAAGTGCTCTCTCTCCAAAGGGTCTAGGATCAAAATCTGAGAAAATGTCCTCGTAATTGTCAATAATTAAGCTTATATTTGCTTCTTTGAATTTGTCATTAGATACGTCTATGCTATTTACCAACTCTTCCATAGAGGTTATTTACCTTTAGGATTTATAAACATTGGGGATTATAAGAAATGAATACGCCCACAGCAGGAATCGAACCTGCGGGCCCTTTCGGGCCGGGATTTCCAGTCCCGTGCAATACCACTATGCGATGTGGGCAGTATAGAAATTACTAAAATAGTAGTATTAAAAATCTATTGTTTTTTAAATTATTAACTAGTAATTGCAGTTAACTGATTGTTTTCATAAAAATATTCTTCTGTGTTTGTATTTACTTTGAATGTTACTTGTTTTATATCCATTGATTTAGTGAATAGATTTTTTGCTTTAATTGTTTGTGATATTCCTGGTTCTAAATTTTCTATTTGTACTTCTTCTATTAATTTTTCATTTCCTGTTATTTTTAAGGTTACATTTTTTGTTTCTATTAACCCTCTGTTTTGAATTGTTATTTCAAAGTCTAAATATGTCCCGTGCGTTTTGGCACTTAAATTCTTTAGAGTTAAATCTGCCTTTGCCGTTTCGGAGTAAATTCTTATTAATTCTGAAGTTATATCTGAAGTAATTCTCTGAGAGCAAGAAACATAAGGGTAGAGGACTTTAGATTTATTACTGATATGATCAAAACCAAATACATGTAGTAATTCATGTATTTCTACTACCGGGTATGCACATACGTCTTTTTCTCTTTGTTTATTTAAATATACTTTTCCATCTACAATTAACGGATATAGCTCTGATAAAATTACTTTATTTGGTCCCCCTTCTCCTGCTACAAAAGTATTATTTCTTTGCTCACCCAGATGATCCGAGCAATAAATTGTTATTTTTGGATTTTCATTTTCATAAAAATAAATTATTTGCGTTTCGTTAGTTATTATTCCAAATGCATTTCTCATTCTTTCTTTTGCTTCTTCAGGACATTCACTAAATGCATAAGAAATGTTTCTAGTGTCAAATCTCATATCGTTCATAAACATTGAAAGTCTGCTTTTGATGTTCGTATTTTCTGCTTCATTTGTTTGAATTATTAATTGTTTTTCTTCTGCTTTAAGATTTACGTAGTAAAAAGTCATCATTCCTCCGGATATTAGAAGTAATATCCAAAGTACAATTATCACACTTTTTAACATATTATTTTTAAGTTATACCTGTTTATATTTCTTACTAATGCATAGTTTTTTATATGGGGTTTTGTTGTTATTTTTGCAAACCAGACAGCGTGCTAGTCCCACGCATTCCGCAAACGGACTTTAGGCGGGTCGCAAGAGGGTGCGTGATGGTGCACTGCGAATGTTATTCATTTAACGTTGACGCTTTGTCCTTCTCGATCTTTCTGTTGCGAATCGGGTGAGGCCTTGATCGGAGCAACCCTAAGTTATAGATTAGATGCTTGGAGGGTCGCAGAGCCGAGAAGAGTGAATGGCCTCTTTTCAGGAATCTTGAGCTATCCCTCGGGTTTGCACTATAAAAGTTTAAATAGTTCTTTTTATTTATTTTTTTATGTTAGGTAGAGGCGTGGTAAATAAAAAAGGTGTTTCGGAAATAGTTTCATATGTCTTGCTAATTTCAATTACTTTCGGTATTGCGGGGATGGTTTATGGTTGGCTCGTTTATTATGTAACTCCGGGTGAAGAAGTTAAATGTGATGAAGGTATAGCTTTAACAATTCGTTCTTATGCTTATAATTGCACTACGAAAGCATTAAATATTACCTTGCAGAATCGAGGTTTATTTGATGTGGATGGCTATATTATTAGATTAAATAATAATTCTAGATCTGAGTTGGGTGTGTATAGTTTAAATAAGACAGGTACTAATGTATCTACCGGAGAATCTTTGTCTTATTATTACTCAAATTCATCTATGTTGGAGTCTAACAAAGTAATGACTGGGAATATTACTTTTATTGAAGTTCAGCCATTTACAAAACAAAAGGGAGTTTAAGGCTTTTTTTGTTTTGCTTTTGTAAAAAAAAAATTTATGTGTCTTAATTTTTTTCTCTCTTAAAATGGCATTC
>CAYYKU010000018.1:0-13098 GCA_964440825.1 Candidatus Woesearchaeota archaeon | reverse complement strand
TTGCGAAAGCAAAATTACTATTCTAGGCTAAATGTTTAATTTAGACGCAAAGCCTTTTCCTTCTAAAATAACAAAAAATTACAACAATATTTATAAAGAAAAACTTCTGAAATATTTTATAAAAAGAGAGGAAAGAAGAGATGATTAATTCGATATCTAATTTGTCAAGAGAATTTTTAGAAATTACAAAAGATAAACCTGTAAGAGTTATCTCTCACAATGATACGGATGGCATTACCTCTGCAGCCATTATGACGAAAACACTTAGAAGACTTGAAAGAAAATTTAGTCTTAGAATAATAAAAGGAATAGATAAAAAAATATTAAATGAAGAATTAAAAAGAAACAATCGAGAAATATTGCTCTTTGTAGATTTAGCATCAAATAGTTTAGACCATTTTCAAAATTTAGAAAACCCCATTTTTATTTTAGATCATCACGAAATAGATCAAAAAAAACTAAATGAAAAAATAAAAATAATAAATCCACATTTATTTGCAGAGGAAGAAATCTGCGGAGCAGGAGTATGCTATCTTTTTTCAAAAGCAATATCTGAAAAAAACAAAGACCTCTCATCATTAGCAATAATTGGGATGATAGGAGACAGACATGAAACAAAAATAAATAGAATTTACCAACAAATATTAAATGACACCGAAGGATTAGAAATAAAAAAATCCCTTTTAATCTTTTCTGCAACACGACCCCTAAGAAAATCACTGGAATATTCCACTAATTTTTATATACCTGGCGTAACAGGCTCATCGCAAGGAGTTTCAGAACTACTAAGAGAAAATCAAATCTCCTCTGAAAAAACTCTTTATGAATTAAATGAAGAAGAAATATCTAAGCTAGTAACTTCTATCCTTATCCGTATAGCTTCGCACGGAGAAAAAACAGAAATTATAGGTAATATTTACATCATGAAATTTTTTAATAGAAAAGAAGATGTAAGAGAGCTATCTACTCTAGTTAATGCATGCTCACGCTTAGGCTATCCTGAAATTGCATTATCTTTCTGTCTACAACACGAACATGCAAAAGAAAAAGCACAAGAAATTTACGTAAAATACAAGCAAGAGCTAATTGATGCACTAAAAAATGCAGAAAAAATAGAAAAAATAATAGGTAACGGGTTTACAATCATGAATGCAAAAGATTCGATAAAAGATACAATTATTGGAACAATCACTTCTATTCTTTCTTCATCTCTAGATTACAAAGAAGGAACGATTTTGATAGGAATGGCTTATAATCAAGACAAAATAAAAGTGTCTGCAAGAATGGCTGGAAGAAAGGGTAAAAACCTAAAAGAAGTACTAGAGAAAACAATTATATTAAATAATATAGATGCAGAAGTTGGCGGACACCACATGGCTGCGGGTTGTTTAATCAGAAAAGAAGATGAAACTCTATTTGTAGAAGAACTAAGAAAAGCCCTAGAAATAGAAGTAATGAAAATCTAACCCAAAAGCCTTTTAAACCCCTAAAACCACTCAAAACTATGGAAGCTAAAGCAGAATCAAAATTCGTAAGAGTAAAATGCTCTAAATGTAAAAATTCTCAAATTATATTTGGAAAAGCATCCACAAAGGTAAGATGTTCTGAATGTGATGGAATAATTGCTTTACCTTCTGGCGGAAACGCAAAAATAAGAGCAAGAGTAGAAGAAGTTCTTAAGTAATTCTGATATGAGAAAATTATTAGTTCTAGTTGATATGGATGATACTCTTTGTGATACAAGAGGACAGAGAATAAGAGATCTTAGAAAAATTTCTAAAGACGAATCTGAAGTAAATCCAGACTATTTATCTCCGAACTGCCCACCTTATGTTCAAGAAAGACTAAGATTAATTATGTCACAACCTGGTTGGTGGGAAAGTCTACAAAAACTGGAAGACGGTTTTCAATTGTATGAGCTAGTTAAATCTGAAGGATTTGAAACTCAAATATTATCAAAAGCACCAGATACCTACGATCTTGCATTGACTGAAAAAAAGAAATGGTGTAATAAAAATGTCCCAGGAAGTAAAGTTGCCCTAGTACCTGAAAAATTTAGATATGCGGGTGACATCTTAATTGATGACTGGCCAGACTATGTAATACCTTGGTTAAACACCTATCCAAAGGGCAGAGCAATTCTCCCCTTAAGAGAATGGAATAAAAACTGTAAAGACAGTAGAGTTATACATTACACAGGAAAAAATATTAAAGAAGTTAAAATATTTTTAGATCAAGCAAAATACCTAGTTAATAGAGTCTAAACCCTTAACTATAACCTTTTTAAACCGACCATTCTAACTATTTATATGAGCTTACAAGAAGGAGACTTAATATTAGGAACAGTAACTGGAGTAGAAGGAACTTCTGTTTTTATAAAAATAGATGAAAATACCTCCGGAACTATAACTTTCTCAGAAGTAGCTCCTGGTAGAATTAGAAATATAAGGGATTACGTAATGCCTAATAAAAAAATAGTTTGTAAAGTTTTAAGAGTTTCTTCAAATAATATTGATCTTTCTCTAAGAAGAGTAACTTCTAAAGAAAGAGGTGAAGTGCTTGAACAATTCAAACAAGAACAAACAGCAAAATCAGTAATAAATTCATTATTAAAAGAAAATGCTAAAGAAATAGAAGAAAAAATTCTTTCAGACTTTAAAACACTTTCAGAATTTTTCACAAAGGCAAGAGAAGACGAATCAATAATTTCAAAATATATTCCAAAAGAATTTGAAGAGCAAATCAAGAAAGTTTGCCAAAAAAGAAAGAAAGAAGTTGAAGTAAAAAAAATAGTCAAATTGAAATCTCTTCAACCAGATGGAATAAACAAGATAAAGACATTATTTGAAAATACAAATCCAATCATAGAAATAACATATCTTGCAGCAGGAACTTTCCAGATAAAAGTAAAAGAAGAAGATTATAAAAAAGCAAATCAAATAATCAATGAATTTTTACAAAATATAGAAGCTAAAGCAAAAAAGAACTTTGAAGAATTCTCAATCGAGGAAAAGTAAAATGCCCTCTAAATTAAAGAAATGTCCTAAATGTAACGAATATAATTTAACAGACACTTGCAGAAAATGTAAATCACAGACAGAATCTGCACATTACAAATTTATCAAAATTAGAGATGCACCAAACTCAGATAATTTTTTCTAAAGAAGCCACAGGAGAGGATTGAACTCCCGACCCTCGCATTACGAATGCGATACTCTACCGACTGAGCTACTGTGGCATACTTTAAAGAAAAATTAACCCTATTTATAATTGTCTAAATTAAACTTTTTCAATTTCCTTCTTAACAATTTCCATATCTTCTTCCCATAAAGGCTTAAGTTTTTGATTATAAATTATTGCAGCTGGATGAAATAGAGGGATCAACCTTATTTTTACTCCATGAAATTCCATATTTTTAACTTTACCATGAACAGAAGTAATTCCTACCTGTTTCTTCATATTTTCAACAACACCATCTGCTAAAAAGAACTTTGTCGCATAATTTCCTAAAGAACATACAACATTTGGCCTCATATCTTTAATTTGCTTAACAAGCCATGGAGTATGTGCTCTAATCTCATCAGGCAAGGGATTTCGATTCTCAGGAGGTCTACATTTCAGTATATTGGCGATATAAACGTCTTTTAAACTTAAACCAACATTATTCAACAGCTTATCCAAATTCTTCCCTGCAGCGCCTACAAATGGAAATCCTTGCTCATCTTCCTTGGCACCCGGGGCCTCCCCCACGAAGAGAATCTTTGCATTAATATCTCCTTTTCCAACAACAATATTTTTACATTTTTTACAAATCTCAGTATTTTTTACAAGTACTGCTTCAAGAAAGTTAAAATCTTTATCATTTAGAGCCATAAAAAATTATGACAAATTTCATTAATAAAATTAACTAAACATTAGGATATACACTGAAAATATCAAACATAACTTAAATTCATAAAAAAGAACAATATGGCTATCAAAATTTTATTCCCAAATGATTAATGAGATAATAATACAAAGAAACTATTAAAAAAATAATAGATAGAACAATGACTAACTTATGTTTAAAATGGTGTTTCTGAAAATTTTTTCTTTCGGAATGATTAACTACGTCCAGCATTTCGTCACCAAAATAAACTGAAAAAAAAGTTCCGATTCCAGAAAGAATAATTATTGACCAATAAGGAAAGGGAGTAACAAGAATCTCCATGAATAATGTTAAAATGAATGTGCTTGAATAAACAGCTGGCTGATAAAATAAAGCATATAAATTTAAAACTGCAGAAACAATCCAAACCCCTACCTCTACTGAAAACATTTTTACATTTAAAATAAGTCTTATTGGAAAATCAATTAAAAATCCAGCATCAGCGATAGGAGTACAAAAAACAAAAAAAGACCAAGTGAGTAAAGTAATAAGACTGCCATTACCAAACCCATATCTATAAGACACAAATAGAAAATATAAAAAACAAACTAAAAAAACCAATAAAAACCTAAATAGCACTTGTTTTTTAGTTTTGTGTCTTAAATACTTATGTCTCAAAATTCCACCATGCCCCATAAGAAATATAATTGAGAATAGTTAATAAATTTACGCCCTCACGAGGATTTGAACCTCGGTCACAGCCTCCGCAAGGCCGCATTCTATCCGAGCTGAACTATAAGGGCACAAAATAAATAGAATCACTTGACTTTAAAACATTTCTAAATATAAAAATTAAGACCGGACTCGAGAGACCGAACAACACTTTGATAATGAAAATCTGGTCTTCTTACATCTAAATTTTCACAAGGGAAAAGAGTTTCATCTTCTAAGTTCCCAAGTTTGTGAAATTCACCAACCGAAATAAAAGGTTTTTTAAATATTTTAAAAAGATCAGGATTATATTTATCTGCAAAACAAAAACCATAATTCATACCTATATTAGGTTCAACATACATAACAACTCTTCGCTTTTTTTCAGGTAATTTTTCAACTTCTCGAGGTTTATTTACGCCGAGATCACAAATAATATCCAAAGCATCATAAGGACTATCAACTGCAAAAACAAGAGACCTTCCATTCTCTTTAGTAATTAACAAAGCAAGATATGAAGACTCTGAGCCTTCTTTCATTCTTCTTGCAGAATTAATAATTGCTAAATCTTGTCTTGATTTTTTATTTCCAGACTTAAAAAAATAACCTTCTTGCCCTTTATACTCTCTTTTCATCCCCATTTTTATTTAGGAAACGCAATATCTCCAATATTTAATACACGCACAAGACCTCTAACATTTTCAATTGCACCAATCAAAACACCATCTAAAACTTTCTTCTCAGAGTCTCTTCTAATTATCACTGCAGTTTGATTAATTTCATATGCATAAACATCTTCAGGAAGAGCTTGAGAAGAAACCATACTCATTTTTTTACAATGCTCATTTAGATAACTCCTTACTTCGTCTCCCCTAGAATCATCTTGATCTTTATGAAAATTGAATGTACAATAAACCATTTTATACATCTACTTTAACATCATGTAAACCATCAGTCTCAACTTGGAATACTGTTTCATTATCCGGTAAGTTAGGAGAATCTATTAACTTTGCAACCCTTGTGTCTTTCTTACTTCTTCTCAAATAAATTCTGTAAGTTGAAGCATGCGCAACAATATTACCGCCCACTGCTTTGGTAGGATCTCCAAACATTTGTGCAGGATCAGACATTACTTGATTTGTTACATAAACTGCTATATTATAACTCTCGGCAATCTTCATTAAATTATGTAAATATTTATTCATCTTTTGCTGCCTATCTGCAAGCATTCCTCTTCCTGCAAACTCTGCTCTAAAATGTGCAGTCAATGAATCTATAACAATTAATTTTATAGGTTCACCATTCTTAATTAATTCTGCAACCTTATCCATCAATAAAATCTGATGATCTGAATTAAATGCCCTTGCAACTAGAATATTTTTTAAAACCTTATCTGAATTAGCATTATATCTTGCAGCAAGCTGTCTAATTCTTTCCGGTCTAAATGTTCCTTCTGTATCAATAAAAACTGCTTTTCCATTTGCGCCACCTTGCTCAATAGGCAACTGTACATTAACAGTTAAAGCCAGAGCCAACTGAGTCTTCCCAGAACCAAAAGCTCCGAAAGCCTCAGTTATTGACTTGGTTTCAACACCTTTTCCTCCCAAAAGGTTATCAAGGTTCTTACTACCCGTGGTAATGTAGAACACTTCCTTTCGTTTTTCAGCAAATTCTAATCCATCAGAAAATCCTAAATTCATCATTGAACGAGCAGCTTGTATTGCTTTTCTCGCAGCAGCCTCACCTAAACCTGCTAATTCTGCTAATTCAACTGGACCCATCACAGCTAAACCCATTAAATCATAAATTCCTGCAGCTTCTAATTTTGCAGCAGTACCAGGGCCAATGCCTGGAACATCTGTTAACTTCTTATCAGCTTCCTTTTCCGCAACATCATCCTTTTTAGACTTCTTAATCTTCTTTTTTTCCTCAGAATCTTCTATTTTTTCTTCAACCATGATTTCAAAAACCCTTCTCCTTTTATAAACATTTATGTAATCTAAACTCTATGTTAAAAAATATTTTATCGTCAGAAAAACATTACACAAAAGTAACAAAACAAAAATTATTTCTTCAATTAACCCGCCAGAATTTAAACCAATCAAACAAAATTTCTTTTTGTAAATCGGCCAAAATAGAAATATTCCTCTTTTAGTAAAAAAATCCAAAAATAAATGACAAATATACCCAACAAAAAAACCTATTCCTGCAAAAGAATTAACAAAATAAATAATCAAACTCAAAACTCCTGCAATGAAAAAACTATGAATCATACCTCTATGAGAAAAAAATAATTGTATCGGCCTAAAAATCCAATAACTACCCAGCTTACTTTGTTTAGAGTCTATATCTACAAATAAAGTAGCAATTAGAAGAAAAGTTCCAAAAATAATTTTTTCATAAAAAGAAATTTCTAAAAATTCAAAAAAAATCAAACCTATAAAAACAGCAAAAACAAAATGAGTCCTAAACAACATAAAATTTAACTTGAACGACCCAATCTTGCCATTTCTCTATCGCTCTGTTTCAATTTATCATACTCTTTCTTTTCAAAAGAATACTTAGCAATTTCTTTTTGTAATAATGGTATTTGCCTATCTATATCTCTAACTAACTCTCCAAAATTCTTAATTCTCATTCTATAAGTTGTCTCAGGAATCTTCCCATATTGGAAATAATCTTTTTGAGTTGAACTCATTAATCCCTTCAAAGTATCTTTTCTTAACAAAAGACTCTTCAATTCTCTTTGTAACATCCATAATGAGATTTTCGTTCTATAAAATAAATAAAATGCAAGAATAATAGCAACAAGAGAAACAAGCATAATCCAATTTTCTTTAATGAAACTACCAACTCCACGAGTAGTTGCCCTATAAGCTAAAACTAAGGCAGTCTGCTCAGATTTAACTCTTGAAATTTCAGCATAACCTTGATCAATTAATCTAGGGACATTATCATATCTCTCGCCACTAATTTCTGCATCAATCTGAGCAATAATTGCATCAATAGAAGAACTATCCATACTAGCTTCAATAGTAGAATTATAAAAATCTAAGAATACTTTATATAAATCAATAGCAGTTATCGCATCTTGCTTCAATTTTTTAATCTGATCACAATAACTCACTACTAAGTCATAATTGGGTTTGCCCTTTCTACCTTCAATAATAACCTGAGCGTCATATAAATCTTGTGCTTGAATAAGAGTATCATTAAAACGAATTAAAGAAAGATTGTAACTTGCAATCTGATCTAAAACAAGATAAGATTCATTCAAACAATTACCTGCAATTTCTCTAGAAGTTAAATTAGCTTCTGCAAGCACAAATGACATGCTAAACAGTAAAATTAATAATACGACCAACCTCTTCATATAACTACTCAGAAAAAGATATTTAAATACCTTACGAATTTTGCTTTTCCAACGATTCCGCTAATAAATTAGGATCTACCTTTGTTAATTCATTCGCTGTTAACTCTAGATTATTAAACAAAGCATTTTTTTTAACAATCCCTTTTATATTAACTTCTGTTCCTAATAAATCTGTTTTGAAATCTATGAAAGTCAAACCATCTTTTAGTTTTTCTAGTGAAATTAATTTTTCCAACTGATCTGAAAATAAAACAACTCTCAAACTGTCTGTTCCATCATCAACTACAAAGTTTAACAAAGCTCTTTCAGTAGGTGCGACTTTACCATGTTCAGCACATGAAAATCCTTCTGCATCGGCAACCACTTTTTTTCCACAACTTGAACAAACTGAAAAAAACCTAGGAGTAAATACTTGAACAATAGTCCCCCTAATAGAAACATTATTTCCTTCTTGTAAACTATCTATACTTTTTTCAGCAAAACTCTTTTCTGTTTTAACACCTTCAATAATTATATTGCTTTTTTTTAATTCAGAAAAACCTGATAAATGTATTTCTCCTTCTCTAGTAGAAGCATTTGTAATTTGAACTACATCTCCTTGTTTTATTTCTTCCTTCTCAATTAAATCAATATGATTTGTATCCCAAAGAACGACTCTTGAGTTTCCAGTCTCATCAGCAATAATAAAATTTGCAACTTTTCCAGATTTTCCATTTTTATCAAAGCTCCTTACTGGAAAAATACTAATAATTTTTCCAACAACATTAACTTTTTTCATTCCTGCCATCAATTCAGAAATTTTCAATTGGACATTATCAAATTTTACACCAAGTTCCGCTGCAATAATTTGTGCTGCGCCTTCTTTAGAAATTAAACCCGATAGCTTTGCTCGTCTAGCTTCAATTCTTTTTTCAACTTCAGATTTGTCTAGGCCCGCAGAGCTAGAAATTCTCTCTAAAAGCAACTCATAATTTTCTGGCATAAAAAAGAACAAACTTTAGCGTTTTTAAGTATTGTTGTTATGAAAATTAAATTCTAATTATCAAGATACTATTTTAAAAAAGTAAATATTTTAATTATTTTTAGTTGAAACCTTTCTTTTTATCAGTACAGTAGAAACTAATTTTCCCCTCTTTCTATTCTTTATCCAAAATCCCAAAGCAATTAATCCAATTAAAATTAAAACTCCACCAATCCAAGAGGAAGTTACATTTGATAATCCGATAACATTCCCAGTTATATTAGTTGAAAAGAAAAATATTCCGCTCAAAAACCAAATCACTGCAACAGCCAATGCACGTTCTTTATAAGAAGAGATTATCTTATTTACATCCGTTTCTGTGTTCTTATGTTGATTTGAATAATCTTCTAACTGTATTTCTAAGTCTGATTTTCTTCTTCCCTTAAATGGAAGCTTAGCTTTAAGCACGTGTTTGTCAAAATATCTAACAACCCCTTTAGAGTCTACGCCATAATTAAATGACTCCAAGGTATCTTCATTTATTCCAGAGGTCCTAGGATTTTCAGGATCAGAATAATGATATCCAAATTTTTTAGCTTCTGATTCCATCGCCCAAGAACGATCTTGAGAGTCATATTTCAAACTATTCAATTCTTCTCGATTATCTCCGCTAGATCTCCTTATACTTTCATAATATGAGTCCAGATCTTGAAGTTTTGGAACTTTTAATTCAATAACAAACCGATTTGAATGTTTTGCTTTTCTTATTCTAACTTTGGACCCCGCAGGATAAATTCCACGATCTATAAGTGCTTGATAGAATTTTTTATGATTTTTTGCATCTTCCAAAGCCATCCTCCTCGCATCCGAATTAGAATTAGCTTCGTAATCATTAGGATTAAAAATAATGGCTTCATCATCTGGCCTAGTAGATGAAAGTTCATAATGCTCTCCATCTTTTTTCACAAACAAAGAAGGTCTTTTTTGATAGAAAGTATTTACATACGGCATTATTTTAGGTCCATCCTGCCACAAACTTTTTAACCCAACAATAGTTCTTTTTGCAGAAGTGCCCCAAGAAGTTAAAACTTTTTTATCTTTCATATCTTACTTTCAGTCTCAAACTATAAAAATCCTTCTAAAATTATTCGACAGCTCTTCTATAATCAATTACTTCAACAGAAGAAACGCCTGCAATCTTTGCTAAATTAGCCTCTAAAACTTCTCCAGATTTATCTTCTGTTAATCTTATACTTGCAATTACTGCAATTAAACCAAAGGCAATAGGTTGTTCTTCAAAACCAGTAGATTTTCCACCAGATTCTTCTATAGCCTTAGCTGCTTCTTCTTTCATCTTAGTTAAATCAATAGAAGTATCTTCAGGCATTAATTTTATCTTAAAAAGAGCTGTTCCAATTCCCATTTAAGGACCTTTAAAACCGCAAGCACATAAGTATTCTATAGAAAGCGTTCTACATTTTCTACATCTATACAAATCTTCCTTGCATTTTGGACATTTAAATTTCACACAATCATGTGATTCTTTTTTACAACTTGTGCATTTTGCCATATAATAATCTTGAGATTTCGGTTTATAAAGGTTTTGCCAAGCCAATTTTGAACCTAAGTTAAGTTTAAAATACCTCACACCCTTATCACCATATGCTAACTGATGAACAAACTCAAAAAATAAAAACACACCTCTTAGAACAATTAGTAAATTTTCCAGAAGAACAGAGAGAAATAATTAAAAATAAAATTACTTCTATGAACCAAGAGGAATTAGAAACTTTTCTAGAGGAAAATAACATAAATAAAAATGAAGAAAAATCAGGAGAAATACAACAAAAATGTATTTTTTGCTCAATAGTAAAAAAAGAAATAAAATCATACACAATAACAGAAAATGAATCTTACCTTGCAATATTAGAGTTAAACCCTCTTTCTAAAGGACATACGCTCATCATACCTAGAGACCATTACAGCTTAGATAAGATACCTGAAAATGCAATAGAATTTGCAAAAAAAGTATCATCGAGTATTTTTAACAAACTAAAACCAAAAGATATCCAATTTCAAAAAAATGAAGTATTAGGCCATGCTAACTTAGAAATAATACCAATATATGGAGAAGAAAAACCTGAAAGACACAGAGCATCTGAAACTGAACTAGCCGAACTTTTCAATTTACTAAACTCTGAAAAACCTAAACAAGAAGAGAAGAAACAAGAAGAAGAAATAGAAACTCCGAATACAGAAGAACCTAAAATAGAATTACCAAAAATAAAACCTAGAATTAAATGGATTTAAGTTAGAGTAAAATCACCTTTCAGTGTTTTATTAGGATATACGGTAAAACCTTTTCCACCCTTAATATCC
Source organism: Candidatus Woesearchaeota archaeon (assembly GCA_964440825.1). Lineage (GTDB taxonomy): Archaea > Nanobdellota > Nanobdellia > Pacearchaeales > GW2011-AR1 > CABMGO01. The sequence continues at coordinate 1,806 of CAYYKU010000018.1, read as the reverse complement.
ATTTCAACAATTCTTCTATCAATATTTGAACCTCTTAATTTTATAACTTCAAGCGCTCTCTTTCTTGTTCCACCTTTGTAGAAAACATTGTAAATAGCAATAATACCATCAGATAAGAAAGATACTGCTTCACCCGCTTCCTGAAAATTATTACCTACATGTGTGGGACTAGATACTTCTCTAATAAGTAAAGAAGTCATATTATGTGATTCTAAATATCTAAATAATTGTTCCATATAAATTCTGAATCTTGATTCCTCTCCAGAGAAAGCGGAGGAAATAGAAGATAACGAATCTATTAATACTAAATCTGGTTGGAAATCTGTAGGAATTAAAACTGGTTGTACATCAATCAACAATTCTTTTTTAGCCTCACTCAATAATGCTTCAACGCTTCTTGCAATATCTAATGCATTAAATCTTTTAACATATAGTAATTTCTTTTTTTCATATGCATCAACATCTGCACCAAAAGACTTCATATGATATTTCAGTCTATATTCTGGCTCTTCAAAGCTCATATATAATACCTTCTGACCTCTTTCACACATTTGTTTTGCAATCTCTAAACATAGAATAGTCTTACCGCTACCAGGGCCACCCTCTACTAAAATTGCACTACCTTTAGGAATACCCTCACCAAGCAACTGATCAAAACCGGGAACATGTGTTTTCAAATATTCCTGCTTAAAACCACTATCTTTTTTTTCTACCATCATCAACTCTTAAAATATTATAACTATTAGTATTTATAAATCTTTAGTTGTCAAAATATATAATGGATTATATACTTTTGAGTATATAGATAAATAAAAAAATTCTAAAAAAATAAAAATTTAATAACGAAATCTTTAAAATAAAATAAGATAATTGCAAACAAAAAGGAAGGCGCATAAGGAATACCGTCTTTAATAAAAACTTTTTTATTAAATCTTTTTGCATACAAAATATCTTCTGCACGCAGACCATCCCAATCTTTTTTGAAAATCTTATTTCCTATTTTAATATCATTAAATAACCAATCTCCTTCCTTCAGATTCTTCGTACTAACAAGTCTTTTCATTGAAGTTTCCTCAAGAGTTTTTGCAAGACAAATTAAAAGAACAAATAATAGTATAAAAAAAGAAATAGAAAAAACAATCTTTTCGAATAAACCTATAATAAAAAATAAAATTCCTAAAGAAAGCAACAAAATGTTTGCTTTCTTTTTAATCTCGCTCATAAAATATTTACTTGTTTTTCTAAAGTCCCTTAAAAATAAATAGAAAGCATAAATTAAACTATATATGCTACCGCATAAAAATAATGAAAATGAAAAATATAAAATATAAAAAAATGAAAAATTATAAAAAGAACCAAATAATAAAGGAGAAATAGCAAAAAAGAGTTTAGAGTCTCCTCCAGAAAAAAACCTTGCATAATAAAATCCGAAACTAAGTAAAGAGATTATAAAAATAAAAAAACCAAATAAGACTAAAGAAGAACCAATCAATAAGTTCCCACTAACTATTAGAAATAAAACTCCAGAAAAAAACAAGAATAAATTAAGACAATCATCAATCTCTCTTCTCGTAAAATCCTGATAAACCGCAATAATTAAACCAACCAAATAGAAAAAAAATAGAAAGTTCATCTTGATTCCTTATTAACTATATTAACAGTCCTAAATCTCCCACCACGTTTAAACTCTCTATTTTTTCTTTTAGCTTTCTTATCATTCTTATTCTTTCTTCTCTCAGAATATCCGTAATCATCCATAAATAATTGATAGAACAAGCATTATTAAATATTTCTAACCGAAACCCT
>CAYYKU010000017.1:0-13669 GCA_964440825.1 Candidatus Woesearchaeota archaeon | reverse complement strand
AATTCACCGCCCTCTCCAGCAGGATTTATTTTATATTTTTCAGATAATCCTTTTATTTCTTCAATAAATTTTTTGTCTATTTTTCTTCCAATCCATTTTTTATCTAAAGGATAAGCTGCAACACCGGAAATAATAATTTCAAAATTATTTTTAACTAAATCTTCTAAAATTTCAAGCTGGTTTTTTTGCCATATAGGATTAAAACACTCAATTCCAAGATTATTACAAATATTTTGAACCCTAGAAGCCTGATATACTGATTCAACTGCACCTGTAACAATACCTTCAATTTTATATTTTTTCACAGCGAGTTTAATCGCTTTCTCCAAATCTCTCAACTCTTTCTCCTTTTCACCTTTTGTTTCTTGAATAATTAACGGAATTTCCATACATTCTGCCTGTGCTTTTGTTAACTCAATTGCAGGCGTATGAAACATGAAGCTATCTTTGTTTTTACTCCATAAGCTAATTAAACAAGAAAGACCGTATCCTTCTTTTTTCGCAAGCCAAGCCGCATAAGTCGAATCCTTCCCTCCAGAAAATAAAATGCCTACCCGCATATAAACAAAAATAAATAAATGTTTATTAAACTACCTATTAAATTTATTTTTTATATAATCAAGCATTCTGTTTCCAGATAAAAGAATAGTAGAAGCACCTATTCGTATAAAAAAATCTTCTTTACCTTCTGCTCTCAAAAAAACAGGCTTTGAACTTTTCATACAACTTATCCTTAAAATATTTTTATCTTCCAATCTAAAAAAATCAAATCCGATATAAGGTAAATATTCTGGACCTATATTCTCTTTTATTAAATTTGTTAAATGTCTATTAAATAAATCCAAATTTTCAAACCCGTCTATTTCCACTCCAATAATTTCTGATTTATCTGAAACACCGATAAACAAAAATCCGCCCCCACTATTCAAAAAAGAAGCAATAGATTTCAAAACAGCATGTTCAACCCTAGAATCAGATTGCCCCGTGTGTAAATTTATTCTTAAGCTAGACTTAAACTCGACTCTTTCCCCTTCACCAGAAGAAATTATTTTTCTTGCGTCATCAACAACTTTGCTTCGTGAAATAAACAAGTTAGGATTTTCTTCTCTTATTTTTCTAACAACTCCTTTGAACAAACTACCTTTAAAGTGAGTAAGATAAACATAACTGGAAAGATTAGCAATAACTGAACCTATCGAAACTAAAAGAATATTAGCCATAGCAAACTGATGATCCCCAAAGGATATTTGCAAGCCTAGTAAAATTTTTAGATAAAATTTAGCAATTTCTAAAAAAGAAGCCATAGCTACAGAAACACAAAGAGACAAAAATAAAACCATTCTGAAAGAAAATTTTGAATCTCTATTAAACAAAAATACAAATACAAATACAAACCCTAAGAAACCCAGCGTTAATCCAAAAAGTAATTGTGCAAATTCAGGCAAAAACTGTCCAACTAGTGAAGAAAAAATAAGAAAAAGTAAAAAAATAAATTCTAATTCGAAAGGAAACTTAAGAACATATTTTTGTTTAGTAAAATAAGGTAAAACAAATAAAATTACCACTAAAATATTTGCAGATAAAATATGCCAAAAATGAGTATAAGCTAAATAAATTAAAAATAAAGCAAAAAACAACCTGCATGAAAAAATAAAAATTTTTTTTGAAATAGTCTTTTCTACCATATAAAAGAAGAATAATTAGGATTTAAATGGATTATGAAGCTATAAAATATACAATTATCAATCAACTTTAAAAATAACAAATAACTAGAGTAATTATGCCAGCAAACGCATCCCCTGAATTTTCGCATGCCGAATTGAAATTTGATAAAGCTAGATCGGATGAAGAAAGACTCCTAGCGATGGAAGAGATGGTAAGGGCAATGCCTCAACATAAATCTGCAGAATCACTAAGATCTAATTTGCGTACAAGATACAAAAGATTAAAAGAGAAAGTAGAAACTAAAGGTAAAAAATCTGGTGGTGGAAATAAGCCAACAATAAAGAAAGAAGCAATGCAAGCAGCAATAGTCGGTTTTCCTAATGTAGGTAAATCTTCTTTGTTTGAGATACTTACTGGAAATACAAATAAAACTATTTCCTCTGTTGCATTCTCAACATATACTTCACTTGTTGCAATGATGCCTTATGATGATGTGAAAATACAACTTATAGATGTACCTCCGTTCCCAAACGAAGATAAGAGCATAATTAATACTGCAGACACAATAATTGTTGTAATAGATAACCTTTCTCAAATAGAAGAAACAGAAAAATACTTTCAAAGAGTAATTGGTAAAAAATTATATGTTTTCACAAAGTCAGATCTACTAAATGAACAAGAGAAAAGAAGATTAGAAGCTACATTAAAATCCAAATATAAAAAAATAGATTGCACTATCTTTTCAAATTTTGAACATGTTAGAACAGAAGTCCAAGATCTAAAGAAAAAAATATTTGAAACATTCCCTATCTTAAGAGTATATACTAAAGAACCTAAAAAAGAATCAACTGGAATCCCGATGATCTTAGAAGAAGGTGCAACTGCGAAAGACGTAGCTGAAAAAATAATAAAAGGAATGTCAAAAAAGATAAGAAAAACTAGAATATGGGGCCCATCATCAAAATTCCCAGGCCAAATGGTTGGGCTAGAACATGCCCTAAGAGATAAAGACACAATAGAATTCCAAACAGAATAACAATAATCCTTAAATACCTAAATAAACATGAAATAATATGCAAAAAATTCAATTCAGAGATTATTTTGTAGCAAGGTTAATACATTTGCAAAAACAAAGTATTGTAGAGCCAATAGGTCCTTTGGAAGAATTATCCTTTACAGAATTAAGAACAATTATAAGTGAAACAGACACAAAGGCAGAAAGAGAAAGACCAGAATATTGGCAAAACATGTTTAAATGGTATAATGAAGAAGGAAATAGGAGCCTAGGTGAAAAAAGACCAATAGTTGGACCTATGTGGCGGAATGCAGAAACACTAGAAGAAAAAGCAAAACAAACACTTCTAATGACAGAAAGATATCTTGCAAGTAAAGCAAGAAATGAGATTTACACACTAAAATAAATATTTCTAAAATGATAGGAAAAAATGAAGAATATTTTTTTGATAGATACTACCAATTACTCTCCACGGAAAAAGATTCTGGATTAATTAATTGTTTAAATTTAAACTCTGCTGAAAGAAAAGTATTTGGCGGAGTGAGAAAAGCTCTAAAAAAATATGATACTTATGCAGAAAAAACAAATTCAAATTATTGGATTGAGAAAATGGATGAACTTTTAGACTTATTAAAAAAAGAAGGACTAGTCGGAATAAGCTTTTTTTCAGATGCAGAGTTACCGGCAGATAAAGAAGAATCAAAAAAAATAAGAAAAACGCTGGCACGTACGTTTGTTTATGTTAAGGAAATGGAAAGAGCTGGAGAAATATCACCTTACTAAACACTCCAAGAGCACTTAATAAAATAGGTATGATTTTTAAAACCCCGAAATATAATTTATTCTAATGAAGCCAGAAAGAATATTTATTATCCTAACAATTATAGGAATTTTCCTCCTTCTTATTCTTTCAAACTTTAATAAACCAATTTTAACAGGAGAAATATCTTCAATAAAAATAACTCAAAATTCAATCAATCTTAAAATAGAAAACCACTCTGAAGATATTTTAATAATCAGTAAAACAAGACTTCCAGAGATAATAAAGAAAGGAGATATTATAGAAATATATGGAAATAAACAACTACAACTAAATAAAACAATTATTTTTACAGACAAAATTATCTTTCTAGAAAGCCCATGATACTTGAAATTATAGTTGGAATAATAATAGGTTTTATTTTGGGAATAATTGCTGGCCTAATTCCAGGATTACATATTAACTTAATTTCATCTTTAATAATAGTCTCCCTTCCATTTTTACTACATTACTTTAGCCCTTTTGCAGTAATTTTGTTTATAGTTTCAATGTCCATAACAACTGTCTTTCTTGACTTTATCCCAAGCACCTTCTTAGGAGCTCCTGAAGAAGACACTGCTCTTTCAATACTTCCTTCTCACGAACTCCTTATGAAAGGAAAGGCAAACACTGCAATATTTGTATCCTCTTTAGGAAGTCTAATTGGAATTTTTGCAAGTTTCGCGATTATCCCTTTATTTTTCCTCTTTCTAGAATCAACATATCCTTTCTTTGAAAAAATGATGTTTTTTCTCTTAGTTTGGATAGCTATTTTTCTTCTTATGAATAATAAAAATTTAAAAATTGTATTAATAATATGTATATTAGCTAGTTTTTTAGGGATTGCTGCATTAAACCAAAGCACAAACCAGCCGCTTCTTCCTCTCCTAACCGGACTATTTGGCACATCTGGAATCATTTTTTCAATAAATCAAAAAACAAAAATACCTGAACAAGAAAAAACAGTTGAAATTCCAAAAATAAAAGAAATAACTAAACCTACACTAATAGGTATGTGTATTTCTCCTTTTTGTTCTTTTCTACCAGGCCTGGGAAGCTCACAAGCAACAATAATAGGTTCAAAAATATTTGGAAATGTTGAAAGAAAACAATTTCTTCTAATGAACGGAATAATAAACATGATTGTCTCTATCTTATCACTAGTTACTTTAATATTAATAGGTAAATCTAGAACAGGTTCTGCCGCAGCAATTTCACAAATAAGGGAAATTACAACAAATGAATTAGTTATAATCCTTTTCGTTATAGCAATAGTTGGAATATTATCATTTACAACAACTAATTTCCTGTCTAAAAAGATCTCCTCAAAAATAAACAAATTAAACTATCAAAAAATCTCTTATATTCTTTTAATAGGTCTAACAATCTCAACTTTACTCATATCAGGCCCAAGAGGAATGCTCGTTTTAACAACATCTACTTGTTTAGGTCTTGCCTGCCAATATTATGGAACACAAAAGAATATACTTATGTTTTGTCTTTTAACACCCACAATTTTATACTATTGGCCCTTCTAAAATCTCCATGAGAAACCGACGGGTTACAAGAATTTTTTAAGCCAATTTGCTTCGGCGAAAAGCTATCAAGCTTTTCGGCTTTGAAAGTAGATTTGAAATGCTAAAAAAACTTTTTCAAATCTATTTGCTTCTCAGTTTCTTTTCCAAAAATACTTTCAATATATAATTTAACAAGGTTAAGTGCTTGTTTTGTATAAGCAGGAATATTATACGTATCTGCAAGCGAAATGGCTTGATCTAAATACTTCTTAATACTACCCTCAGAAATTGTAAAAATAATTTTTCCACCACATTTATGACAAACCCCTAATAAAGGAGGTCTTCTAAATTTCTCATTGCAAGTTACACACCTAAATTCTTGATGCGAAAACTTTCTCAAATTACCCCTAATATCTCTGATAAAGTGTCTTTCAATAATTAATCTAGCCACATCAGAAGCATCCACAGCTCTCAATTTTTCAGCAAGACTCATTGCAGCATCCACCTTATCTTTCATAGTAGGTAATGACTTATACGAAGAATTAAACATCCCTGTATTAAAATTAGTAGTATTGTGAGTAAACCCTGAATATACAAAAGGATCCTTGCCTTCTTTTAATAAAGTCTTTACAGTAATAATTTTTACTTCAGAAGAATGTTTTCTCTGTTCTGCCGCTTCATACATAGATAAAGGATATGCTGAACATGTTTCAAAATCTAAAATTTGATCATCTACCTCTCCTGCCCTAATATGTGCATTAAGTACTAAAGGAGCATCCTGTGTTCCTCCCCGATGAGAAGGTAAAAATTTTCTTGAAAAATTAATAAGTACATCCAGCAACATCATAACTGCAGCTTCATCCCCATCACAGTCTCTTCTCATTGCAGCATGCATAAATGGGCTTGCAACCAACCCCTGTAATTTGCAGAAACCAATAATTCTTCCAGTAACTCCTGCACAATTATGAGGTGCCATACACACAACCAAATGTCCAATTAAATCTTCTTTCTTAGAAAGATTATAATATTTAGGTAAACCATACACACTTTCAAGCTCATCATCTATAAATTTACTAATATTGAAGAAAACATCATCAGCTCTCTCATCCTTAGTATCCGGGCAACAAGGAAGAACAATGTCATGAGGCATCAACTTTATAATTTGAGAAGAGCTTGTTAAAGGAATTCCCTCAATATCTTCCGTATAACCTAATTCAATAAGTTTTGAAACGCTGGCTCCAATCTCTTCTGGCTTAAAATGAGTAAGTGGAATTTCAGTAGCATCATACCTTATAGTTCCATCTTTATTAACACATAAATTATATTTTGCTCTCAAAATACCTTTAGCCATATTTTCAAAATCATGACCTGCATTACTAGACCCCTTTACTCCTTTAATTAACTCCGGAATTCCAACCTTATTTGGACAAACTTTTTGAACAGCTTGATTAAACATAGATTTAATCTCAACTCTCCGATTACTATATGTAGAACATGGGCCGTGCTGAGGACAAGTATCTTCTATTTTTATCTCAGCACATCGCGAACAATAGAATTTTTTAGTAGTTTTTTCACCACAAACCTCACATAAACTGTTAATAGTTTCTAAATTACATTTACTACAGTAATTTAAAGGAAACTCTGCTTTAACAAATCCAGCCTCTACGGCAGCAGTAAGACTTTTAAATCTACCTCCTTGATCTCCAACAGGGAATAAAACATTTGGACTTCCAGTAAGTTTTCTAAGTTTTGCCTTTTCTGGCCTTCCCATTCTAGCACCTATAAAATCTCCTGCTTTATCTTTAATTAAATAAAGAGCAACAGAATTCAAAATTTCCAAAATATTTTCTTTTTCAACAGTTAATTTAAGTATATTCTCACAAGATTCTTTAAAGTTAGAACCAATATCAATTCCTAAATTTAAAAGAAAGGCTTCTCCTTCACCAACAACAACATTATCAAGAAAAACCTCATGATCCACACCTAATACTTCTAAAGCTCTTTTTGCAACTTTAAATATTTCCCTATCCTGCACAGAATAAGGTAAAACTAATTTCCCATTCCATTGTGCATTCCCTATCCAATCAATAAGAGCTAAAAAATCTTCTTTCTTTATCTGAGTCCAATAAAATATATAACTCGGATGCAAAGGTAAAGAATAACGCTTAGACAATTCAACTGCTTGAAGAAAAGAAAGATCATATTCGTCAATAACTAATTTCTCACCGCTAATTTCTAATTTTTTATTAAGTTCTAACTTCCACCACTCTTGCACATATCCTGGTTTTAACAACTCAGCATTTCTATTCATTACATCGCCTAATGGAAAAAGAATATCTCCAATATAAATAATTTCATCTATTTCTTTGTAAATTTTTTTAGCTTCATCTAAATTAGATATTTTTTTAACACTTCCGTTTTTAAACCTAACAATTGGACCATCTACTACATCACAACTAGTTACAACACATCCTTTCGTGGGCCTTTCAATTTTTAACTGATTCCCATTTGATAAAAAATTATTAGATATAAACATAGTAGCTGGATGTATAGAAGTAGCAGAAAATCCAGCAACTCTAGAACGGCCATATCTAAATCTAAAACTACCAGAACGAGAAGGGTGTCCAAATACGGGCCTTCCTGCAACTAAATCTTTTATATAAGTAGCAGTAGTGTCTTTTGTTCCTTTCTCTCTTTTCTTATGTAATTCAATATACCCATCAAGAAAATCCCAGTCTGTTAATTTGAAACCCTTACTTCTAGCATTTTTTACCATTCTTGCGATTTTAGCTGCTTTCTGTGCAAGACCTTCAGCAAACACCAAACACATACCCCCCCTAATAAAATTCGTTTCTATTCTTGGAAGATCTTTATAATTTGAAACTTCTTTATCTTCAGAGGGCTCTCCTGAAATTTCAAGAGGAATATTATTTGCAAGAAAAATAATTTCTTCTTCTGTCGGAAAATATTGTAAATTATTAATTCTTTCATGATAATCAACTATTTCCGTAACAAATCTTCTAATTTCCTTTTCATCAGGATCATATCTTGAATACCCAAATAATTCTCTTAGATGATCTGTAATAACTAAAGACAATGCTGCACCCGTACCTCCTGCACTTCTAACCGGCCCAGAATAATTAGTAGATAAATATTCCTTTCCATCTCGTGTTTTACAAACCTTGATCCCTGTAAATCCTTCAATTGGAGAAGAAACGACTCCAAGAGTTACATATGCAAAACCCACCCTAATTCCCGCATCAATTGCTTGTAATTGAGACTCAAATTTACAATATTTTTCCTGTGCAATTTCCTCAGCAATTTTTAAAGGAACACAAGCATCTAACTGCCCATACTCTTTTTCTAAATCTAAAATTCTCTGAGAAATTATTTTGGCATTTTCATCTCCTAATTGAGGATATACTGTAGAAATAAGACCCACTACTTTTTCAGCAAGAGACATAGCTAAAGGAATTTCAACTTTATTTACAGGATCAATACCTTTTATTCTTGCAGCTTCCGCAACTAAATACTCTTTTTTAACCCCTTCAACAAGATTATGAAAATATTCCTCAGTTTGCATTTTTTACCTCGTCTTCCGGAGTAGAAAAGTCTAATATTTTTATTTCTCGCGTCTTCAAATTGAAAACAGGAACTTTACAAGGGTCCGGATTATTACCTACTTTTTCTTCAAAAGGAGTTTTTGACTGCCAACAAGAGCTAGCAACCAGAAGAATATTATTATACATTGAAACTTCAGGCTTATGTAAATCCCCTGTAGCAATAATATCTGGAACCAAATCAATAACTAAAGGATCTTTATTTTCCATAGGAATATAATCACATTCCCCATGAGAGGGAGCTAAATGTCTTTTTTTTAACAATTCTTTTAAAATAACAGTAGGATTATTATGCCCATTATTAACTCTTATATGAGGTACATTCTCAACAATACCATGAAAACTTGCTCCATGATAAACTAAAATCTTAAACCCTTCTTCTAATTCCATCATACAAGGATTTGTAACTAAATTAATATTTTCCATCTTATAAAAATCTGGAGCCCATAACTCTCCAATAGCTGCTTGAGGTTCTCCAACCCAAACGGCATCGTGCTGACCGGGAGAAATAGTAATAGTAATATCTTTTCTAATAAGTTTGAGATATTCTGCTAATTTTTTATATTGTTCGGTCATTTCAGGTATTTTTAAAAGTTTATCTTGGTCTGGAAATACACCGATACCATCAACATTATCTCCTATTAAAAAAAGATACTTTACTTTTTTAGCAATTTCTTTTTGTTCATCAGTACCTTCTTCTCCATTTATCCATTTAATAAATTTCAAAAAATTATCCTCTAAAAACATCTTTGACCCTACGTGAACATCAGAAGTAAAAACAACATTTACATCCGAATTTGACTTCTTTTTTTCAGAAAGCAATAAATCTGGAAAAACTACATCATTTACAAATAACATTTCTTTTTTTCCAACAACATTAAAAGCAACAACCTCATCTGGAAGGATATCTTTACATTTTTCATATAATTCAGGTTTATTATTATTTATTAAAACCCTTGACCTTCCTGTTAAATCTTCTACTTCAAACATTAAGTTTTTATTTTTAGTTACTCTTTTCTCTATAATCATTACAATAATATGTTGATTCTCTCTTTCATCAGTTATTCTTCTAATAGCTTTAAGATTATCTAAATTTCTTTCTTGAATTATATTTTTTAATTGCTCATATCTATTTTTAAAATGTTTGACAAAATCTTGAACTTCTACTTTTTTTGGATAAACAATTGCTGAAGAGAGTATTTTTATAGGATTTTTCCTTTCTTCTTTAGAAATTAAATTAGAAACTTCTTTCTTCTGCTCAATTAAATGAATACTTAAAAAAAATTTATCTAAAATCTCTTTTTGATTTAATCCTATAAAAATTTTAAAAAGATTTTCATTATTCTCTAAAAAAATATTTTTATTAATTACTCTCTCTTTAATTTTAAGATTATATAAAGATTCAATAATTTTTAAAGAAAAAGACTCATCAAAATTAGTTAGAGAATCTAGTATCTCTTTATCAAGCAGAAATCCTTTCTGCATACATACTTTTAAAATTTGTTTTTTAACTTCCATCACTCTAAACACCTGCTAGAAAGCAGTTTAATTGGTTTTAAGTAAAAAGTTATATCCCTAATGAATCAACTAAGATTGCTTCAACCTTATCTAAAAGGTTTGAGGGGATAGATAATTTAACTTCCCTTGTTCGACCATGCCTCCCTTTTGAAATAACTTTTGCATTAATTAATCCTAACATATCAATTTCACCAATAATATCTGACACTCTTCTTTGTGTTAAAACTTCAATTTTCATTTTATTACATATTTCTTGGTATAAATTAAAAATATCTCCTGTAAAAAAATTAGGAGTTTCTTCACTATTTTGTTTATTTAACTTAAGAATAGCATATAAAACTGCTTGAAATTGAGTAGGTTCTGTTTCTACAATATCTAATATTTTATCTCTTTCTATCTTTGAATTTGCTTGGTCTATATACTCTTCAGTAATTCTAGATTTACCTTCTCTTTCGGTTAATTCCCCAGCAATCCTAAGTAAATCTAATGCTCTTCTTGCATCCCCGTGTTCTCTAGCTGCAAATGCTGAACATTTTGAAATAACTGCTTCATCAACACTATTTTCTTTAAATGCTCTAGAACAACGCTCATTTAAAATATCTTTTAATTGAACAGCATTATATGGTGGAAATACAATTTCTTCCTCACCTAATGAACTCCTAACCCTAGGATCTATATTTTCTAAAAAAGTAACATCATTAGATATACCTATTAAAGAAATTTGAGCTTGACTAAGTTCTGAGTTTAATCTTGTTAAATTATAAAGAAAGTTATCATCTATTTTTTTAATAGCTTGATCTATTTCATCAAAAATAATAACTAATGTTTGTTTTTTATTATCTATTAGTTCTATAAATTTTGAATAAACTTGTCCAGTAGGTAATCCTGTATCTGCTACTTTTCCACCTAAAAGATCTATTAAAGCTGCTAATATCCTATACTCAGTATCTGCTACTTTCTTTAATTTACAATTTAAATATTCAATCCTAACACTTACATCTACTTCCTTTGCTCTTTTAAGTAATTCATCCCTTACATATTGTATTGAAAGAGTTTTACCAGTGCCTGTTTTTCCATAAACAAAAAGATTACTAGCTCTCTCACCACGTAAAATAGGGGCTAAAATAGAAGCAACTTGTTCAATCTGTTTATCTCTATGAGGGATTGAATCAGGAGTATAATTAGTTTGTAAAACACTCTTATCTTTAAATATAGAATTTTTCATAGCCGAATCAAAAATATGACCTATTTGTACACCCATTTTAATCTCTTTTAAAAAAAGCTTTGACTATTTAAATATTCATATATAGGAAAATATAGTTCCTCTAACCTCTACTTCCTATGGAAAAAAGTTCATCTGGAAACTAAAATAATTCTCATTTTATAATTCTCTATTTTTTAACTTAAATTTTAATAAAAACCCTCCCACTCCTTCACTTCCTGTAGAAAATTACATTCGATAAAATAAAAATAAAATAAGTATATACTATAATATATATATTATATAATATATAATATATAATATATATACTTATAAATGAAAAATATAAAAAAAGATAGTATTTTTTTGTAAAAATTCATTTTCCAGCAGAAATCATAGGGACAGAGAGTGTTAATTATTAAGGTATTATTAATTAAAATATATAAACTACTATACAAAGATTTATAAATAAATTTTATATCTTTTCTTCTATGGATAAAAGAACTTATAGAAGTTTATTAGGAAAACAGGTGGTAACTAAAGAAGGAAAGAAATTAGGTGTTGCAAAAGACTTAACTTTCGAAACAAAAACAGGTGAATTAATTCATTTAGTTTTAAAAGACCTTACTCAGTACACTGCTAATCTTTCTTTAGAGAGAACAAAAGATAGAGAGGCTTTAATACCATTCAATTCTGTTATAGCTGTTGGAGACTTTATTGTTGTTTCAGAAGAAGATTTAGCTTAATTAAACTTTTAATATAATAAAATGGTACAAGAAATCAAATTAGTAGGATTCAAATATACAAAGATAAATGTAGAAAGAAACGAAGAAAATAAAGGAGAATTAAAAATAACTCCTAATATTAATATTCAATCTATAGATAAACTTAAATCAGAATCTAAACAAGAAATTTTAGAAATTAAATTTAATTTTGGTATTGATTATTCTTCTCTAGGTAAAATTGAATTAGCTGGTAGAATGTTACTTTCTACAGATTCAAAAACAAGTAAAGATGCTCTTGAAGGTTGGAAAAATAAGAATTTAGATAATAATATTAATTTAATTATCCTTAATGTAATTATGCAGAAAGCCTCTGTTAAAGCACTAGAATTAGAAGAAGAAATGAATTTACCTCCACATATACAATTACCAAGACTTCAATTAGGCGAAAAGAAATAATATATCTTATCAAATAAATTATTCTCCACAGGAACAAACCTATTTACCTAAAGGCATTTTCTTTCATGCATATTTTAGAGATGGGGGCACTATGACTCCTGAAAAGATGGTTGCATGTACTACTTTAATAAAAAGAATATATGGAAAAGTAGGCTCTTCGAGTGTAGAAAATCATAAAAATTTATTAGCTATTGTTTGTAATAATTAACAATTCTTTTTCATAGATAATTTCTATCTAATATTCCAAAGTTTCTTAAACACTTTATTTTTATAATTATTGCGCCCATATGGCACAATGGTACTGCAACGGTCTCGAACACCGTGCCTTTACAGGTTTCCCGGTCCGATTCCGGGTGTGGGCGTTTTTACTTTATTTTTCCAAAATCATAAGTCTTTCCATTTCCATCAATCAGAATAGCTTTCATTCCTTTTTCATAAATTTCTAATTCTTGAATAATATCGCTTCCTTCAATTAATGGGAAGAAACTAGGTACAAAAATAATTTCTTTTTTATATTCAGAAGAAAATCCATAAAGAAAACATTTAAATTTTTCCTGTTTTACACTATTTTTATCTTTTAAGATATAAGCTGGGTGGAAATGCCCTATAACTATTAATTTTATTTTTTTATCTTTTATACTCTTATAATTTTTCTTTACACTTTGAGTATCTCCATGGAAAAAGAGAGTGTTATCTAAAATATATTGATCATATAAAGTAATATTTTCATATTTTTTAGAAATAGGTTCTAAAATAGTGTCATGATTACCTTTCGTTATTATTATTTCACCCTTTTTTATTAAATTTTCATTAAATAATCTAATTAATTGCTCAAAATCAAAAAATTCCTGTTTCATAATTTTACCAAAAACATGCTTTACATCTCCTAATAATATTATTTTCTTCACTTTTCCTATTTTTTTAAAAATTCTTTCTAATATTTCCTTTGTTTGAATAAATTGGCTTCTTGGAACTGCAAAACCTTTACTTGCTAAGCTATCTTCATATCCTAAATGTAAGTCTCCAACTATTAATATTTTTTCTTTTTTCAAAAAAAGACACCTATCTATAACTTCAAAATCATATATTTTCATAAAATTATTAAGGATTCTCAAATTATAAGGTTAACTCTTCTTTTTTTCAGCTAAAGTAT
>CAYYKU010000016.1:0-13893 GCA_964440825.1 Candidatus Woesearchaeota archaeon | reverse complement strand
TAACAAAAATTGTACGTATCTGAGTAATTATAAAATCCCTTATGCTTTAGAACCTGCGAAAAAACTTCTTTTTCCTCACCCATTTTTCTTTTTTCATTCTCTCCTATTATAAATACAATAAATAGGGGATATTTAAATGTTTTTAGAGTTCACAATCATAAAACATGACTTATATTATTATGGTCGACCATCTCTGGCTGTGGTGGCTGTGGGCAAATTAATTTTGTAATCTCTTTAGAAACCAAGTTTTCCAATTCTGCTCCATGGGAAACTATATACTTTTCAGGTGTCACATTGTCAAAAGGAATTCTTCTGACTTCCTCTCGTGAAAATTCTCCTCTTGCTAAAGCATAAGCGAAAAAATCTGTTCTTGCAAGATGGTCGGGTCGTTCTGCATAGCCACATCTGCCATTTCTTCCCTTAATCATATTGTCAAAATCCCTTCTCGCCTCTGCAAAAATATAATTTTCAACTTTATCTCTCAAATCCTTTTCATCAAGCTTCCCGGTCTTAAATGCATCAAGCGCCTTTGAAAGTTCAATTTCGTGTGCGGGTGTTTTGTAAACCATAAAAAAACATAAAAAACACCATATTTAAATGTTTTTGATATACAATATTTCCACCACAATAATTCTTATAAACGGATGTGGGATAAAAGAAGCATGACAATCATTACACAGGACTATGCGTTAACAACAAATGAATCATTTCCGTTAGATAAACGTAGATGGGCCATGAGTCAGTATGTATTTAATATGAAGGTGGCTTTTGATAAGAATAATTTATTCGGGCCTTGTAAGGAATTAGGCTGGTTATCCCTTGAGACACTTTTCCCAGAACACAACGAATCTTCATCCCCATTGCTTTTGGCAGATCAATTAAGAAACGGAATATCTTTGGAAAGCTTGAGAAAGGAAGATAAACTTAGAAGAATCTACCAACTTGGAAGAGCTTCTTTATGTGTAAGATGCATTCCAGATTATGAACAAGGATTGGATGAACTTCAGTTTTTATTTCGTGGTGTACACAATCGAGATATTAAACCTGCAGTTAATGCAATAGAAGGGATGATAAATCGTCCATCATTTAAGGAGGTTTTAGAGTTTACTAAAAATAATTAATATGACAAATCAAATTTCACCAGATAATACTGAAAGAACAATGGGTCGAGATGCTCAGAGAAATAATATATTAGCTGCACGAGTTCTTGCTGAAACTGTAAAAACAACATTAGGTCCTAAAGGAATGGACAAAATGTTGGTAGACAATGCTGGAAATATTACTGTAACAAATGATGGAGTTACTATTCTTTCTGAAATGGAAATTGAACATCCTGCTGCAAAGATGCTTGTTGAAATTGCAAAAACACAGGAATCTGAAGTTGGTGATGGAACAACAACTGCTGTTATGCTTGCTGGAAAACTTTTGGAAAATGCAGAAAAACTTCTAGATCAAAAAATACACCCTACTATTATTACGAGAGGATATAGGTTTGCAGCAGATAAAGCTCAAATAATTTTAAATGAACTAGCAGCAGAAGTTTCTACAGAAGAAGAATTAATCAAAATCGCACAAACAGCAATGACCGGAAAAGGCGCTGAACATGCAAAAGATAAACTTTCAGAATTAATTGTTCGTGCAATAAAAGCAATAATAGATAATGGAAAAGTTAATTTAGATGATATTAAAATAGAGAAAAGAAAAGGACGTTCAATTGAAGATTCCGAATTAATTGAAGGAATTGTTCTAGATAAGGAAAGAGTTTCCCAGGAAATGCCTTCAAAGATTACAAATGCTAAAATTGCTTTATTAGATTGTCCTTTAGAAATTAAAACTCCGGAAAGAGAAACAAGAATTTCAATTTCCTCTCCAGAACAATTACAGAGTTTCTTGAATCAAGAAGAAGAATTACTTTTATCGATGGTAACTAAGATTATTTCTTCAGGTGCAAATGTAGTTATTTGTCAAAAAGGAATTGATGATGTTGCACAATTTTATTTAGCTAAGAAAGGAATTTATGCGGTAAGAAGAGTTGCAAGAACTGATTTACAAAAAATAGCCAAAGCAACTGGTGGAAAAATAATCTCAAATCTAAAAGAATTAACCGAGGGCGAACTTGGCTATGCTGCGAATGTTGAAGAAGTTAAAGACAGTGATGATGGGATGACATACATTACCGGTTGTAAAAATCCAAAAGCAATTACTCTTTTAGTCCGTGGTGGAACAGATCATGTTATCGACGAAGTTGAAAGAGCTCTAAGAGACGGCTTAGGAGATTTAGGTGCAGTTGTTAAAGATCCTAAAGTTGTTGCAGGAGGCGGCGCAATTGAAATTGAACTATCTAAAAGATTAAAAGATTTTTCAAAAACTTTGAAAGGAAGAGAACAATTTGCAGTTGAACAATTTGCTTTAGCATTAGAATTTATCCCTACAACTTTAGCAGAGAATGCAGGTATGGATCCTTTAGATGTTTTAACTGAATTAAAGATGACTCATGAATCTGGAAATAAGAATCATGGATTGAATTTATTTACTGGAAAAATAGAAGATACTATGTCTAGGGGAATAATTGAACCATTAAGAGTAAAAACTCAAGCAATTTCTTCAGCAAGTGAAGTTGCAATAATGATCTTAAGAATAGACGATGTAATTGCAGCTGGAAGACCAAAGCAGAAATCTGCTAATATGAATGCTATGATGGATTATGAATAAGAAGTTACTTTGTAGTAGTTACAAAATAGAAAGATTTATAAATTATGATTTCTAGTGTAGATTATGGCAAATACATTATTAACTAAGTTAGGTATTCCAAAAGAAGTTATAGCCTGTAGGGATTTTGATGAAGTTTTGCAAAGACATTATTTTGAGAAGCTTTCCGAGAAACAACAAATAGCAATTTATAATTATTTTACTAGTATTGAAAATCAGAAAGAAAAAGCAATACCCTATACTGACTTAGAAGATGTAAAAAAAGATTTTCAGATAGAAGTTGAAGGAGACAGTACTTCTGTGAGTGAATT
The DNA here is from genome assembly GCA_964440825.1 of Candidatus Woesearchaeota archaeon. GTDB lineage: Archaea > Nanobdellota > Nanobdellia > Pacearchaeales > GW2011-AR1 > CABMGO01. The sequence goes on along the minus strand of CAYYKU010000016.1, from coordinate 10,873 downwards.
ACTTGATGAGGGGTATTATATTCGACAATGCAAAGAAAAAGGAAGACCTTTCAGAGCTCTTGCTGCATGGAGAGATGAGGGCGAAGAGAAATACTTAAGAGTTGCATATGTTGCTCCGGAATTTAGAAGACAAGGATTGCTTAGGGGTTTAATAGATGACGGTTATGATGGTAGACCAATTACTGCAAAAATACATACTGGAAATCATCCAGCATTAAAAGCAGCTATAAAACATGGTTTTGATATTCAGCAAAAAACAGGCGACTATTATATGATGTTTAGAGCATAATCTTTTAGTATAGAAATCTTTTTAAAATATTTGTTTACTTTTCTTGGATGAGTAAAACAATTTTACTGAGTAATGCAGATAAGGCAATTTACGGTGAGGCTGTAGATTTGTTTTATCGTAATTTTACAGAACATCCTGAAATACGTGCAATGTATTTTGATAATATAGTTCCCGTAGAAAGAATTTTAGTGATGGTCAGAAATAAACAAGTATTGGGAGCGCTAAAGAGAGGATATAATCATAATAGGGGTGTTGTAACAATTGATTTTCTTGCTATTTCAGAACCTCATCGGTGTGAGGGTCTAGGAAAAAGATTAGTATCTAGTTTTGAGGATTTACTTCGTGAGAAGGGGATAGAGAAGGTGGGCTTGAGATCTCGCCAAGGAGTTGAAGTTTTAGATTTTTATAAAAAACAAGGATATCAAGAAGTTGAAGGTTATGTCTCCTATTGGATGGAAAAGCAGCTAATATAATTTACTTCCCAAATCTTTTTAAATCCCATAAAAAGTAATATGTTATACGCAGTCGTGGTTAAATGGTAGAATGGGGCCTTGCCAAGGCTTCGATCCGAGTTCGATTCTCGGCGACTGCATCGATTGAAAGTGTTCGTTTTTAGAGAATTTAAAAATTCCCTTTAGCGCACACATTAGAACCGTGCTCGGCAGCTGCATTTTTTCTCAACATTTAAATAATCTTTATACTATAAAGAATTATGAGCGGACCTGGTGACGGAAAAATTCTTTTAGGAAAGGCTAATGTTTACATTCATGAAAAAGGAAAATCTGGTGCAAGTGTTACACATCTAGATATTGAATTAGATGAAATTAACGAAATAATAAAACCTGGCGAAGCAAGTTATGTTGGAAGCAAAGAAGGCGGAGTTTTTATTGGATTAAAAAAAGAAATGATTGTAAGAGCTGAAAAGATAATAAAGAAAAAATCCTAAAATTTATCTAAAATTTCTCTTTCTGAAAGTTTTTCTTCCTTTCCAGTCTTCATATTTTTCAAAGTATATTTCTTATTCTTGACTTCATCTTCTCCGATAATCAAAACTTTCTCGATTTTCTTAGCATTTGCATAATCTAAAGACTTACTTGGTGCTTTGTCTGTTAATAGCATAACGGGGACTTTCTTTTCTCTTAATTTCTGTGCAAGACTAATTGCTTGTTTATCCTGTGACATGGACAAAATCATAACTGTTTTATTTTCATAATCTACTTTAGAAATTAAAAATAAAGGTTCTAAACCAAATGAAATTCCAGTTGATTGAATTCCATCTACTAAATAACTTCCACCGCCAGTTAATGCAACGCCCAATTCCTCTGCCCAAATTTCAAAAACTGTCCCATTATAGTAACTCAAACCTCTAGCAAGGAAAGGCCTAAATTCAACTTCAACGCCATAGCCAACACACAAATCTTTCAATTTTTTTATTTCGCCATAAAAATTATATTTTTCAAAAGTCTTTTCTTTAGCAGTAAAAACTTCAACTAATTTTTCAGCATCATATTCTTTCAAATTCTTTGCAACTTCTTCTTTAGATAATTTATCTAGTTTATCCAATTCTCTAATAACTTGTTCTTTATCTCTTTCAGCAATCTTTTTGTCCTCGAGAATTTCATTAATTAATTTTCTATTATTTACATATATTTTAGCAGGAATCTTTAACTCTTGGAAAACATTTTTAGCCATTGCCATTAATTCAGCTTCCTCTTTAACCGAACTTCCAATAACATCAGCATCGCATTGTATGAATTGTCTAAGTCTTCCTTTTCTTATTGGCTCATCTCTGAAAACATAGCCAATCTGATATCTTTTGTAAGGTAATTTTTGATTTTTAGCAATTCTTTTCAATTGGAATGTAAATTCAAATCTTAAGGCAAGTTTTCTTTTACCTCTGTCTTCTAAAGAAAAAATATCTCTAACAGCTTCATCGTTTTGATTTTTTCCACGTACAAAATCTTCATTTTCAACAATTGGAGTTTCTGCAGGTTCAAAACCACATAAATTAAATTGATTTCTAATTATCTCAATCATTTTTTCTCTTTTCTTAGCATCCTCGCCTAGAAAATCCTGAAAACCTTTTACTGTTTCACTACTCATTTTTTATCTCCTATATTTAAATTGGAATTAATATTATTTAAACTTGCCGAAGAAATATTAAGGGCGGAAGGAGGGAATCGAACCCTCGTCTTACGAGCCACAGTCATACATTCTACCATTGAACTACAACCGCCATTATTTATATTTAATTCTAACTTTGAGGGTATAAAAAGCTTATTAGAAAGGATGTTTATTGAAAAAGCAGAGTAGTAACTAGTAGAAATCCTAAATGTGCCGATAACTCCATGCTACCATATTAATCTAATAAGAACTCAGTTTATATGTTTTTGCTTTTATCTTAGCATCTCTCTAACATCATATCCTCTAATCTGTAATCTCTTTCCCTTGTAATCTTCAGTAGGCCTGTAGTGAAAAACAATTGTCTTTCCAATAAGTTCATTTGGTAGAAAACTTATAAGTTGGCCATTTAATGGACTTGGTACTCTCCTATCATAAACTCCATTTATTAAAACCAGATTATCTACATTATCTACTCTTTTCACATCAAAACCGCACATGCTAAAAATATCTGCTAATGACTTTGCTGCAGATTTTCTTACTTTATCTGATTCTTCGTATAAGGAAACCATTCCAAATCTTTTGATTATATCTGTTGTTTGTCCTTCCCTATCTGTTATATCTATAGATGTTGGTTCTACCATAGTTTTTATAGTAAAAAACACTTTTTAAATATTTGGTTTGTAACTACTTTAAAATAACTCCAAAAGATATATTTAAAATCTATAAATTCTATAAATATTCATGAAGACCTTGCTAATAACTGACATGCACGGGAAAGATCCTTCAAGACTCATTCGTAGAGTTGTAGAAAAAGAAGGGATTGAAAGATTGGTTGTTTTGGGTGACTTAGATACTCCTGAAGTATTGAAATCAATCAGAGACTCGGTTAAATCTTTAGGTTTAGATTTTATTTATACTGTTGGTAATCACGAATATAACTTTGTAAGGCATTGGGGTCTTTCAAGTACTAATATGGTGAAAGATATAAAAGTTCCGCGCAATGGTAAATTGGAAAATGCACTGCATACCAAATCTGCCGATGAATATTTTTCTGAATGGGATGACGAAACAGAACAAAAAGATTTTGTACTAATTGCTTCAATAAACCGGGGGATGGATTCTAAAAGATATGGTTTAATTGTACCTAAAAAAGAAATAGTTTATGCACATGCTTCACTTGTAGATACTGATAGAACGGAAAAAGATTCACCAGACATTATCTGGGGAAGATTGTTAAAAAATAACAAAAAGCTTACAGAAAATTTTAAAGCAATGGAAGAAATAGATGACTTCAGATTATTTTTTAGAGGTCATGATCATGTTCCTTCTGTTAGGTGTTCTGCAGATGGAAAATATATAAGATATTTTGATGAGCTCAGTGGCAAATACAAACTCAATTTAGAAGACATGCGTTCAATTGTTACCGTTGGAGCATTTATTGAAGGTAAATATGCAATTTATGATTCAGAAAAGCAAGAAATTGATTTTAGAAGATTCAAAGTAAAAGACAGAAGTAAGTTACAAGTATTTGATTTCTAGAGTGCTTTTCTGTAACTGACTAATTAGAGACGAATATTTGCAACAAGACTTAAATATACTTTCAAATTAATAAACATATGAATATCTCCACAATACAAACAGATAAAGCACCAGAACCTGGAAATTATATCCAAGCAAAAGTTGTTGAATTAAGAGATTATTTAGTAGTTTATTTAGCAGGACAGACAGGAAACGATCCAAAAACAGATTTAGTTGTTCCTGGAGGAGCAGGTCCTCAAACAACACAAGCTTTAGCAAATATTAAAGGAATACTTGAATCAGTAAAGGGAGTATCTGTGCGGGGAGGATTAGAACATGTAGTTGATATGACTGTTTACTTAGAAAATATGGGAAGAGATAAAAAAGATTTTGAAGCAGCTTATGTTGCCTCAATGCCAAAACCTCTTCCTGCAAGAGCTCTTGTAGAAGTTACTCATGTACCTTTATTGTCCGAAGACACTGTTGTTGAACTTAAGGCTGTTGCATATATTCCAAGATACCGTGAAAAAATAGCACCATAATTATTGTAAATAGTTTTCACTGGAAATAAACAACTTTTCCACCATAATATTTATAAACCAAATTTTTAAAAAATAGTTATGAACAAATACGTTTACTTATTTAAAGAGGGAAAAGCAGAGATGAAACAACTTCTCGGCGGTAAAGGGGCAAATTTATCTGAGATGACTAATATTGGTTTGCCTGTCCCGGCTGGTTTTACAATCACTACTGAAGTTTGTGATTATTACTACAAACATAATAAACAATATCCTCAAGAAATGGACCTCCAAATAGATGCTGCTATTAAAGTTTTAGAAAGCCAAGTCGGTATGAAGTTTAACGACAATGTTTCACCATTATTAGTTTCAGTTCGTTCTGGAGCTGCTGCTTCAATGCCGGGTATGATGGACACTATTCTTAATTTAGGTTTAAACGATAAAACAGTTGAAGCTTTAGCTAAAAAAACTAACAATCCAAGATTCGCTTACGATTCCTACAGAAGATTTATTCAAATGTTTGCAGATGTAGTTTTGGAAGTAGATTATGATTTATTCGAACACGCTCTAGAAAATTTGAAAAAAACAAAAGGCATAAAATTTGATACAGAATTAACAGTTGAAGATTTGAAACAACTTATTGTAACATTCAAAAAGATTATTCAAGATGCAAAAGGAAAATCTTTCCCAGACAATCCAAGAGAACAACTAAGTATGTCTATCAACGCTGTTTTCGGTTCATGGAACAATCCAAGAGCAGAGACCTACAGAAAGTTGAATGATATCAAAGGACTTTTAGGAACAGCAGTTAATGTTCAAGCGATGGTTTTCGGTAATATGGGTCCAACATCTGGAACAGGTGTTTGTTTTACAAGAAATCCTTCTACGGGAGAAAATATTTTCTACGGTGAATATCTTATTAATGCTCAAGGTGAAGATGTAGTTGCAGGTATCAGAACACCAGAACCTATCTCAAGATTAGACAAGGATATGCCTATAGTTTACAAACAACTTTTAGAAATCAGACAAAAGTTAGAAAAGCATTACAAAGATATGCAAGATATTGAGTTCACAGTACAAGAAGGAAAGTTGTACATGCTTCAAACAAGAAACGGTAAAAGAACAGGACATGCTGCTGTAAGAATTGCAGTTGATTTGGTTAAAGAAAAAGTATTAACAGAAGAAGAAGCTTTAATGAAAGTTGATCCACAACAATTGAATCAATTATTGCATAAACGTTTAGATCCTGTTGCAATCCAAAAAGCAAAGTCTCTCGGAAAAGGACTTCCAGCTTCACCAGGTGCTGCTGTAGGTAAAATTGTTTTCAATGCAGAAGTTGCAGAAGAATGGACAACTGAAAAGAATGAAAATGTAATTTTAGTAAGAATTGAAACTTCTCCAGAAGACATCAAAGGGATGCATGTTTCTCAAGGTATTTTAACAGCAAGAGGTGGAATGACTTCACACGCTGCTGTAGTTGCAAGAGGAATGGGTAAATGTTGCATTGCAGGATGTTCTGAATTAATAATCGATGAAAAAGCTAAAACATTAAAGATTGGTACAACAACTTTGAAAGAGGGAGATTTTTTAACATTAGACGGTACATCTGGTGAATTTTACGCAGGTGCTCTAAACGTAATAGATCCAATTTTAGCAGGTGAATTTGCAGTCTTGATGAGTTGGGCTAAGAAATTCAAGAAACTAGGTATAAGAACAAATGCTGACACTCCATACGATGCTAAAGTAGCACTTGACTTTGGAGCAGAAGGTATTGGTTTAACAAGAACTGAACACATGTTCTTTGAAGGCGACAGAATCACTCCAATGCGAGAAATGATTTTAGCTGATGATGAAGCCGGAAGAAGAGCTGCTCTAGCAAAATTACTCCCGTTGCAGAGAAGTGATTTCGAGGGAATTTTCAAAGTCATGAATAACAAGCCAGTAATTATTAGATTCCTAGATCCGCCATTACATGAATTTTTACCAAAAGAAGACAAGGAAATGCAAGAATTGTCTGCTAAGATAAAGATGCCTGTTGAAAAAATTAAAGCTAAAATAGAATCATTACATGAGTTTAATCCAATGTTGGGTTTCAGAGGTTGTAGGCTTGGAGTTGTTTTCCCAGAAATTTCTGAGATGCAAGCAAGAGCGGTTTTTGAAGCTGCTTTGAATTGTAAGAAACAAGGAATAACTGCAATGCCTGAAATTGAAATTCCAAATATTATCTCTTTAGACGAATTTAAATTTTTAAAAGGATTAGTAAAGAATATGGCTAAAGAAACAAAAGCGGAAGGAAACATACATTATTCTATTGGTACAATGATTGAATTCCCAAGAGCTGCATTTATTGCTGACGAATTAGCAACTGAAGCTGAATTCATGTCTTTCGGTACAAATGATTTAACACAAACAACTTTGGGATTCTCTAGAGATGATTCTGGAAAATTCATTCCTTCATATTTAGCAAGAAATATTTTTGAAAAAGATCCATTCCAAACAATCGATCAAGAAGGTGTTGGAAAAGTTATGAAGATGGCTTTAACAAAAGCTAGAAGTACAAGAAAGAATATTGATATGGGTATCTGTGGAGAACATGGTGGTGATCCGGCTTCTGTAGAATTTTGCCACAGAATTGGATTAAGCAATGTATCCTGTTCACCCTATAGAGTTCCTATTGCAATGTTGGCTGCTGCTCAAGCTGCTATCAAAGGAAAAGCTCAAGCTGCTAAAGTTGTTCAAACTCAAAAGATAGTTCCAAATCCAAATCAACAAAGAGTTCTTGCAGCACAAGCAAATAATATATTATCTAAAGTTGGTGCAGTTCAAAAGAAAGTTAATAATACTAAACTCTTACCAAAAGGTGCAATTTCAATTAGGGATGAAATAAGAAATATTGTTAAGCAAGAACTTGCACAAATGAGAAATCCAAATTCACAAGTAAAAACTGTAGTGGTGCAAAAAAAGTCAGTACAGAATGTTGCGAGAGTTGCAAATACTCAGAACTTGCCAAAGAATATCGAACAAAGAATGAATAATCAAGTTCAAAAGAAACAAGTTATTATTGTTCAGGCCCAAAAGGGTCCGCTGATGCAGAACAAACCAAAACAAATTCAAGTCGTTATTCAACAAAAGAAAGCAGTTAAACCAGTTCAAGCTCAACCAGCTTTGAAAGTCGGATTGAATCCTGGAAATAAACGAGGAGAATCTCAAAATAATCCAGCATTAGCTGCTCAAGCAACAGATCTTCTTTCCAAAATAGCTAAGAAGAAATAATTCTAATTTTATTTTCGCATTATGTTTTTAAACAATATTAACTTACAATCCCAATGACCGAATTTCTTCCTAAAGACAGAACAGAATGGCGAGCCTGGTTGGAAAAAAACCATTTGACAGAAAATAAAATTACTCTTGTTAAATATAAGAAACACACAGGTAAACCAGCAATGTTAAACAAAGAAGCAATGGACGAAGCAATTTGTTTTGGATGGATAGATACTACTGTACAAAGAATAGATGAAGATAGATATTCTCAGAATTTTGTAAAAAGAAATAAAAATAGTAACTGGAGTGTGAATACTCTTGCCAGGGGAAAAGAACTTTTAGAAAAAGGTTTGATGAGTGAACACGGAATTAAAATGTATAAAGAGGGTTTTGCAAAAGGAGCCTATGACTCTGATTTGCCTAAAAATCCTGAAGTGCCTAAAGACTTGAAAGCAATATTAAATAAAAATAAAATTTTAAAAAAGAATTTCGAAAACCTTTCTCCTTCCGCAAGAAAAATGCATCTTAGACATATTATCCGCGCAAAATTGCCAGAAACACGAGAAAAGAGAATTTCAAACTTAATAAATATTTTAGGGAAGAAATAATTCTAATTCAAAATCCAAATTGCAAAATTAAGAACTGAAGCAAAACTTACCCATAAGAAATATGGGACTAAAAGATATCCTGCCGGTTTAGAAATTCTATAGAAAACTAATGCGTTGTAAATTATTGAAATCCATAGAAGTGCGATTACTAAAAATGCTCCTGCTGGTTGTTGCATTCCGAAGAAGACTATGCTCCAAAGGGAATTAAGTATTAATTGAACTCCAAAAATTTTATATGCTTTCCTTTTTATCTTCATCTTTGCTTTGCTTGCCCATACTAAATATAGAGAAACGCCGATCATAATGTATAAAATAGTCCAGACTGGGCCGAATAGCCAGCTTGGAGGGTTAAATGAAGGTTTAACTAAAGTAGGGTACCAAGTTATAACTGAACTTGTAGTAAAAAATGAACCCATAAAGCCCGCAAATCCTGCGATGACGATCGAGATGATAAGTTTCAACCAGTTTTTCATATTAATGCTAAGTAGCGAGGATATTTAAATTGTTTTATTTTTACCTAAATCTTCCCATGCAATAATCAACTAACTCTTCATCAACTATCTGCCGTGTTTCTGTTTCGGTTCGGATCATGAAAATTTTTCTTCCTTCAAGATTGAGAAAAACTTTAGTTGGTGCAGGTTCTATTTTTATCAAACAAACAACTTTTTCGTTAAATTCTTCAAAAACAATAGACAAATATTTATTTATTGAATTGTAAACCTTTGCTGGAAAATATGATCTAATAATATCATCGATAATCATTCTTTTGTATCCATCCAAAGAAAAATCTTTTCCAATTTCTTTCAATTTTTCTAAATCTTTTTCTATTCCAACTATTTCAAATCCAGATTCAGATTTTTTTTCTTTAACACCTATAACTAATGTTCCGCCGTCAGAGTTCATTAATGCATCAATTGATTTTGCAATAATAACTTTAGATGCCTTTTGTTTAAAAGTATGTAAATCATAAGATTTGCTTACAGCAATTTCCTGGCTTTTATAGGTTAGGCTCCAAAGTGCTTCAGACTTAAACTCTATTTTATAACCTTCTCCTTTTTTTATCATAGATTCAACTTCAGTCTTAACCTTTCCACCAATTATTTTCGTAACTCTTCCAATCTCGCCTGTTTTTAGAACGACCATCAGGCCTTTAGCTTCATTTCTCTGTATCCCTACTTCTTCAACTACTCCAAAAACTGTCTTTTTATCTCTAGTTAGAATCTCGACCTTTGTACCTTTTTTTATACTTTCTTCCATTTAGAATCAAAGTCCTCGTTCTATAAAAAGCTATATGACTATTATTGAGTTAAAGTATTTCCTTATAAAAGAGGTCTTGTTGAATCACGAGCCTATACTTTTAAATGATGGGGGATAAAAATAGTAGTATCTATTAAGGAGTAACAAAATCGAAAGATTTAAATAGTTTTAATAATTAGCCAAATTAGGAGCATAAAATGGGAAAAGAACATTGTCCACTAAAAATTGTATTGGCTAGTCGTGAAGTAAAGTGTTTATATAGACGAAGGCTTTCTCTATGTCCAGAACATTATTCGCAATGTTCATTTTATGCTATACATAGTAGAAATAGTTTAAATTTTGGAGGTTTAGTGGGAGAAGTTGGTGAAAGCACTATTGTTCCTCAAACAAAAGCATATGAAGAACCAAAAGTAATCTGAGAAACAAAAGCATATGAAGAACCAGAAAAAATCTCAGAAATTGATGCATATGAGGCAGAAAAACTAAAAAAACTAAGGGAAAGGGCGTCCCGAGCAGGCCTCACAGTGGAAGATCTACTATTTGCAGAACAAGAGATACTCCCAGAAATTAAACCAATAAAAGAAGAAGAGCGGGATGATCCTAGATATTCTCAATCTTAAGTAATTTTTGAATTAGTATCAAAATTCAAAACCTTTTTAATCCCTAAAAACCTTAAATAATCATGAGGTTAATTTATCACAATCTAATTGGAGTCATTGCAATTGCTTTAGGTTGCTATCTTCTTTTAAACGAATACAGATTACTAACAATTATCGTCGGAGCTATAGGTTTAGCTGTTGTTCTAAGGGGCATGAAAGTTAATATGCCTAAGGCTCTTCCTAACAAAAAAGTCTCTAAGAAAAAGAAATAATCTTATCTAATTTCTATTAATTTTTTAGCTCTTTCCTGCGCAACTTTCAATTCTTCACCAAAAAGATTTCTTATTTCTTCAGGAGAACCAAGAGAACTCATTCTTTCAGTTAATAATTCTTTTATTTCTTTTGTTCGCAGATTCTCAGCCAACATTGATGCATAAAGTGTGTCGTTACTCGGATCATATTGTCTAGCAATTAAATCTAAAAGTATTTTTGTAGGGGGAGGAGATAGCTCATAAATCTCATTTATACTCAAGCCCGTTTCTGCAATAAGTTGCGCAAAGCTTCCAAACAAAGCCACTCTCGCATTCTGAAACTTACCATTAACAACATAATCGTGATCTTCGGGAGTCATTGTTTTTATTTTCGCTCCTGCCGATTTCAAAGACTGGACCAATGTTTTACATTTTTCTCCGCTTCTTT
>CAYYKU010000015.1:0-14377 GCA_964440825.1 Candidatus Woesearchaeota archaeon | reverse complement strand
ATCTATTTTTTTGGTCTTCCACTTTTCTTTCTTGAAAAGAGTTTTAGAAATAAATCATCAACTTTGTCGTTTGTTCCTGCTGTTGATTTCTTTGCATTAACGCAACTTCTTCTAACAATGTCTTCTATTTGTTCTGTTATTGTTAGCATATTCTTTTTTGCTCGTTTTTCAATTACTTTTAAAATTTCTTCGTCTAAATGAAGAGTTATAGAATTTTTGTATTTGTAAACAACTTTTCCATCCTGGTTTGATTTTTTCTTTAAGTTTGCTTTTTCTTGATTTTTTATATAAACAAATGCTTTTTCAATTTCTTCTGATGGCCAGTTATTTTTTAGTAATACTTCTCTAAGTTCCCAGTCTTCAAATCCCCTTCTTCGTGCTTCAAGAAGAAATTTTACTAACTCTAAATTTGCATTAATTTCTTGCATTTTTATTTAGCTTTTTTTGCACCAACATAAGTTTTACTTACTGCAAAACTTTTGTAAATACCCTCTAGAATATCTGTTCCTGCATAACCTGCAAGTAAACTTAATCTATAATCGAAGTTGAAAATGATTCCGGTAAAAATTCCGATAACAATTGCAACCAGGACGGTAACAGCATAATATCCCCACAAAATTTTTCTTCGTAAAGAAAGAGCTTTTAATAATCCAACAAAGCCCCGTGTCAAACCTCCAATTCCTCCAAGAATTCCAGGAAGCAGAATGATTTCATCAACCATGTTTATAGTATATAATTTTACCTCTTTAGATTAACCATTGAAGAATATTTATATATGTTTTGTTTTTTGATAATTAAGTTAATTTTTAAGGGTTAACAATAGTTTTAATTTATGTTGCAGGTTGGGTGAATTAAAAAAAGAATTATTATCTGATAAAGATTTAATTAGTTAAAATAGTGTATCTGCCTGTTTTAATATCTTCTAGTGTACTATTTAGCCCCTTAACAATTTCTTCATCTGAGAGCATAACTATGATTTTTTCTTGGTTTTCTATAACTTCTTGCATTTGTTTTATTTGTTGTTCTGTTTTGTTCATTTTATTTTAATGGTATTAGACTGATTCTGTTTAAATATTTCTTTCTAATCTAGAACAATTTGTAGTGTTATACTCAAAAATAACTCCGAGTTCACTATCAATTATTGCTTGATTAATTAAAAGACTGTTAATATAAACCCATGCGAGGGTTCGGTTGTATTTGTCTTTTCCTTCTCGTTCGAGTTCAATGTCTGTAATTGTTTCTGGAATAAGTGAAGAGAGAAAATCGGTAGCTTCTTCGTACCCTTTTTTTCCTTTTTCTGGAGTGTCTACACAGATTAATCTTATTATCTCGGAGTTGGAGTTTTCATTATTTACAATTTCAAAAGTATCCCCATCTATTACTCTTATGTAACTGGATTGTGTTTCCGTGTTTTGGTTATTATCCTGATTTGATAAAAGTTCGAATGAAGTGAAAATGCATAATGCCAGAACTATTAGAGCTAGAATGATTCTTAGATGTCTTTTTGAGTCTGTAGATTTTTTATTGATTGGTTTTTTGGGCATAGATAGAATAAGTTTTGAATGTTTTTATTAGTTTTGGTGTTGGGATGGATTGAGATGAGTTTTAAATATTGTCGAGATTAAATGGATAAATTAAAGTTTTACTCCCATTATATAAATATTTTAGTAACTATTTAGTGATAACATATGCAAGGGTTTAAATACTAGGAAGACTACCATATATTATGGAAAAAACGACAGTTAAATATGACAGCAAGAACATCCTAGTAATTCTTATTGTAGCCGTGCTTGTAGTTTTATTTGCAATTTTAGCTAGTTTAGTGTTTAATTTAAATTTGGTTCAAAGTATTACCATGAGTTGGGTACTGACTACTGTTTATTCATTATTTGCATTCTTTACTCTAGATAACAAAGTAATAAGACAAACTGAAAGAATAGTGGAAAGACCGGTAGAAGTTATAAGAGAAGTAATAAGAGAAGTTCCAATACAAATACCCATGGAAAATAACACGGTAGAAGTAGTTGAAAAAATAGTAACTAGAGAGGTTCCAGTATATATTCGAAGTGAAAAAATTAGAAAAAAAATTAGTGTACCTAGAGATAATTATCTCGCAAGCTCAGAAACAAAGAGATATCATACAAAAAGTTGTAAATTTGGTAAGCTTATAAAAACTAAATACAAGATTCATAATAACCGTCTTGCATTTTTCAAGAAAAAGCATTTTAAAGCGTGTAAAATGTGTATTAATAAGACTAAGCAGAATTAATTTTACTATTTTTTAAATAAACTTTTTTACCAATTATATGACCTTTTTAGACTGTTTGGATAAGGGATAAATTCTTAATTAAAAAGATTTTTTATCCAATTATAGAATATATCTAAAATACCTTGCTTATCTGGATTATCATTAGATATTGCTGGTTCTTCGGGGGAGGTATCCCCATTTTTAACCGCAGGCAATTCTATTGTATAGCTTATCATCTCAGTTAAGGTATATGTTTTCCAAGGATCGTCCGTAGAATGTATCGTTTCTGAACCTGAAAGAATTTTTTTATTTGCTTTAAGATTTTCTAGTCTAATTTGTATTTCAGGAGGAACTTCATTTGTTGGTGCTCCACCAGTAGGACAGAATTTAGGATCCCCAGATAGTAATATAGTTGTCATTTGAACTGGTTTCTGGGCAGAGTTATAATCCTCTCCGACTATTGGCAGTCCGTCTGCAGTTAGATAAATCCGGCCATCATTATTAATATCCATTGTATATTCCCCATCTGTTTCCAACTCTATTTTGCTGTCTAAACCAATTTTATCTGTGTGACCGATATCTATATTTCCAGAACCTACAGAGGTAAATAAATAATTACAAGATCCACCCTCGTAATTCTTTGCATTATAACTCCAGCTCATTTGACCTTCCTTAAAGAGATAATTTCCTGTGAAAAGCATATCCTTCCTGTAATCTGGAGCATATTCTGGATAAATTGTTCCTGCTACATTGACCGTTAAAGTTTTTTCGTTAGATTGCAACCCATCTTCGCGAGGAGATTCTTTATAGTTTTGAGTATATTTTATAATAACTTGCCTAGAATAAGTTTCTGGAGGATCAGCAAGAGGAGGGTCACTAGGGGGCATGTCTTTAATGGTAGGTTCGGCTGACGCGGGAGAAGGTAGAGGTGCTAAATCTGGAAGAGGATTTCCATTTGCATCGTTAATGGCAAGCACGACGTTATTAAGGAATAATATTAAATAGAGAAATAAACCAGATGCTAAACAAATTATAAATTTAATATCCCTCTTCACTTTTAATTCAAGAGATCCGTATTTAAATATCTTTTGTGAGAATTATTATTTTTTGTATTCAGGTGGCTTATATACTACGATACGAGCACAAAACAAATTTTAAATATTGTCGAGATAGAATGGATGATGAGAACTTAAAATACAATTATCTCTTAATTTTAATAATAGAATAATAAATGGTAAGATAATAAAAATTATATAAAAGATTAATATCTCTATTTGGTACTTAAAGTTACAATATTTGTATGTAATAGTACTAAATGGTATATTTTATTTATGTATAAAACCTATTTAGCATAATAAATTACAGAATATGTAATAATCAATACAAAATAGAAATATTTATAAACTAGAAAGCAGTAGATAGATTATGGTGACTAAGTATGATGTTTTTGAGATTGTATATAAAACTCGGACTGTAGTTAAACCAATTGAAGTAGTTAAAAAATTAAATAGGGATGAAAGAGAATACCACATAATCCATAGATATCTAAGAGAACTTACTAAAGAAAGTTTACTAGTAAAAAAGAAAGATGGTTTTCAAGCAGAGATCTCAAATAAATCAGAATTATTATATAGCTTAATTCTTTACTGTATAAAGAATGGGATAAACTATAATCTTCTCTTAGATAAAAACTTTGCCCAATTTATTAGTGATTCGCTTCAAAGAGAAGAGATTAATTCTAACAATATAAAACTTAATCCTAGAACAATAAAAAAATATCTAGAGATGTTGGATAGATATGGTCTGATTCTTATTATTTCTGAGAAACCTCTAAGAGCAAAGATATTTTATAATGTTCTTCTTAATAATCTATTAATTTATTTTGGATATAAACATTCAGTTATTACTGAAAGTTCTAAAAGTTATATTTCAGAAATAAAGAAAGAATTAGATAAGTATAGAAAATTAAGAAAGAAAGATGAAGCTAGATACCAAAAGATAGTAGGTGAGTTTGAGATATCATTTATTTATCATAGTCTTTCTCTTGAAGGTAATCCCATAACACTTCCCGATACAATTAAAATCCTAAAAGACAAATTAACTCCCGCAAATTTGAAGACTTCAGATGTTGATGAGATAAAGAATTATCAAGAAGCGATGTTTCAAATGCTAAAAGATACAAATGAAAGAAAACCCCTTAGTTTACAATTAATTCTTGATTACCATAAGATTGAAATGAGACACAGATCATATTTAGCTGGAAACATTAGGACAATTCCCGTGCACATTAAAGGAAATACCGAATTTAAAACGACTCCCCCAGAAAAAATTAAAGAAGAGTTAGAAAAGTTATTTGATAAATATAATGAGTTTATTAAAAGAAAGAATGTACCTTTAAAAGAAGCCTTAGAATTTGCAGTTTATTTTCATAATGAATTTCAACATATTCATCCATTTGAAGACGGAAATAGTAGAACAACCAGATTAATCACTTTTCACTTATTGCAATCTTTAGATATCCCGATATTAGATATCCCCTTTGGTTTGCTTGACGAATATTTAGATTATACAAAAGGATCGAAAAGAAGAGAAGATGCAAAGTTATATCAAAGTCTTCAGAAGATAATTTTATTTAATCTTAGGAAAATAAATAAGAAGTTTATGGTTTAATTGGAATCTCGAATTATCCTCTCTCGTTTTTGTTCAATAATTCAACACCGAGTTTTCTAAAAACTCTATTTTGTCATCGATAAAAAGGACGCCCACGCCGGGACGATATTAAAACTAATACTCGCTCAAACAAGTTCTTGTGTAACATTTCGTGACAAATCCACAAAACAATAACATTGATTGCCTGATATCATATTAATACTATTAGGATATTTAATCTTTTCGGTTTTTATTTTGGTTGGGGGGGCGAAATGTATATTTCATACAAGAAATTCTTCGTTCTTCATCTCCCTCTTATTTCCTTCTCTATCAAAAAACCAAGCAGAAGAATTACCAAGAATTTGCATCTTATCCCCATTAACATAAATTCCACAATCTTCAGGGAGAGCAATTACATTTTCAAAAGAATATTTTTTAATATATTCATTAATTTCCTTATCCATATTTTCCTCATAATGACACCACATTTCAAAATCATTAAGATTATTTAGTGCTGAAAAATCCTTAAGACCAACTTTATTTTCATCACAGCTTAAAGCAGGAATAATCGTCTTTGCGTGAATGATTGCTCCTGCAGAACCTCCTGCAACCGGAAGGCCTTCTTTAATTGCCTCTTGTAATTTTTTAAAAAAACCGGTTTCTTTCAACTCTTTTAATAAATAAGGAGTATTCCCTCCTCCAATATAAACCCCTGAATATCTATCCAAATTTTCAACTTCATTCAAATTTGTTTTCATAACAATCTTATTAAAATTAAATTTAGAAAAATAATCTTTAATCCATTCCAAACATTCAGAAGGAGGATGCTTATTTTCATCCATTGCAATTGGAATATAAAGAAGGGGTTTTGATTTATCTAGCTCTTTAATAAAAATCTTATCTAATTCAAATGCTTGACTTCCTCCTCCAGATAAAAACAATTTCATATATTTCTTAGAAAAGATTAACTTAAATAGTTTATGACGTGATAATAACCATTATCCCTCAAAGGAAATTAAAACAATTTTTTATTCAAACTCATAGGTTTATGTATAAAGTGCCTTTGTGACAATTATTTTTTTGTTAAAAATTATATTCATCTGTTAAACGGTTTGTTATTAGGCCTTAGTTAAATGTTTCATAAATTAAATTCAGTGCACTATAATATGTAATTATATTGCAAAAGAGTTATTGTCTCCATAAAACACTAATTATATCTTTTATTCAGACAGTTCTCCGTAATAAGAGGTATGCATAATTTTTTTTACTTCGGAAATATTTTTAGTTTTGCCAAGACACCACATTAGCTTAGCGAGACATGTTTCCTTTGTCATATCTTTTGAAGATATTGCCCCTGCTTCAACTACAGTTTTCCCTCCAGAATATTTATGTTCAGTTTCTCCATGTGTACATTGAGAAGCTATCACCACCACTTTTTTCATCTTTATTAACTTTAGAATAACTGGTATGAGATTATCCGAAATATTTCCATCCCCATAAGACATTAAGATAATCCCATCATAGGAAGCTAAAGATTTTAGATATTCGGGAGTTGTTTGAGGATTGAGTATTACCGAAACAACATTGGTATCTAACTCTGACCCTATTTCGGGAGTGATTTTTTTGGGCGGTATATTCTTAGAATATTTTATTATATTCTTTTTAATGATTGCGAATGGAGGAGCATTGATACTTTCAAATGCATCTGTGCTAGTACTTTTTATTTTTGAAGTACGAGTTCCTAAAATAACTTTTCCATTAAATATTGTAAAAACTCCAGGTCTATTTTTTGTTGCGAAAAAGACTGAATCAATAATATTCTTTCTTGCATCAGATTTGGGGTAGCAAAGTGGGACCATAGCCCCTGTTAAAATAACGGGCTTCTTTATATTCCCCAATAGAAAAGGTAAGATAGAAGAAAAATAGGCAAGAGAATCAGTTCCAAGAGTTATTATAATCCCGTCATAAGCATCCATCTCCTTAAGAATATACTCTGAAATCATTATCCAGTCTGAAGGATAAACAATGGTCCTTTTTAATAATTGTACAGTTTTAATATTTGCCATTTTATTAAGAGAAGGAATTTCTTTTAGAAAATACTCTGGAGATTTTGTAGGGACTAAACCTTTTGAACCCAGGGTGCAAGAGACAGTTCCACCAAGGCCTATTAATAATATGTTTTTCATTATAGCTTATATTTATAAAGATATAATATTTTATAAGATTATGGTATCCGAATCTTTAGTTTCGCAGAACACTGGTTACTTGATTTTAATTTTATTTGGAATATTCATGATTTTATTAACTTATTTCTTCGCTCGATGGAGAAAATGGAAAACAAAAGAAGGATTTTTAGTTGCTGGAAGAAATGTTCATTGGTTATTGGGGGGTCCAAGTATAGCTGCCTCATGGATCTGGGCAGGGGCATTATTTGTATCCATTCAACTAGCTTATCAAAAAGGCTTGGCAGGTATTTTTTGGTTTACATTTCCAAATATAATTGCCCTAGGTATTTTTGTCTTCTTAGGCCCAAAGATTAGAGAAAAATTCAATAAGGGTTTTACATTACCCCAATATATTCATCACAAGCTAAAAAGTGATAGGGTTCATAAGTTATATCTTGTGCCTTTTTTTGCAGGCCAAATAATTGCAGTGACATTTAATATTTTTGCAGGAGGGACAGTGGTTTCATTACTTACTGGAATCCCATTAATAATAATTATGCCAATTATTGCATTTATTGCATTAACATATACACTTATTTCCGGACTAGAGGCATCAATTGTTACAGATGTGTTTCAAATTATATTAATTATTTCAGGTATAATTCTTATTGTACCAAGGGCAATCATTGCCGCAGGAGGGTTTATCGCTGTTAGGGGAGGGTTGAACGGCATAGAGGGGATAAGTCTATTTGATCCCGCGGTTGCTTTCTCTCTTGGTTTGGTTACTTCCATAGGTCTAATATCCCAAACGATTACAGATCAACAATATTGGCAAAGAACTTTCGCAATAAAAAAGAGCCATATTTCAAAAGCTTTTATCTTTGGCGCGATAATATTTGCAGTAGTTCCAATAAGTTTGTCATTATTGGGATTTTTGGGTGCAAATCCTGAACTTGGAATAAATCTTCCAGCAGATGTTGATCCTTCATTAATTGGAGTCCTAACGATAGTGCATCTCCTCCCTGTATCAATTGCAATACTATTCGTTATAATTTTACTCGGAGGATTAAGTTCGACTATAGACTCAGGAATTGCTGCGACAAGTTCTCTATGGGCTACTGATGTTGCTAAATATAATGGAAAAGAAAAAGATATAATTGATAAACAAAGTATTGGGAAGAAGTTGAATAAGGATGAGAAAAAAAGACTTAATGATTTAGATAAAGATGTAATAAGGCAATCTAGGTTTGCAATGATTGGAGTAACATTGTTAGGCCTTATAATTGCCTATGCTGCACACTTTATTGCTGGATTTGGTGTTTCTCAATTATTTATGTTAAGCATCTCCATTGCTGCTTCAGCCTCTGTTCCGACGGTATTAAGCCTATATTGGGACAGATTGAGTGCTAAAGGAACATTTATAGGTATTTTAACCGCAATCGTTGTTGGAATGCCATTATTTATCTATGCAAATACTGTTGGAAATGAGATGCTTGTTGCAATAGCATCAGTTTCTATGATTGTAATTAGTACATTTTTTTGTTTAATATTCCCAAAGAAAAAGATTTAAATTAAAAAAGATTATTTTTCATGAAATGGATCTATTGTTGAATCTTTATTAAAAATCTTAGAGATTCTATCTGGGTTAAGTCCAAGTCCAAACATGGGAGGCAATCCTCCAGAAAGAACTTCTGCTAAATCTTGATTACCTATAAACTTTTTATCCCAATTTTTCTTCTGGCTCTGTTCCCTTTTAATAAAATTATCATAATTGTTCTCCTGCATTCCAAATTCAAAACTTCCAATTTGATCGGGGAAAAATCCCCTTGTTCGATATAGTGTCGAATTATTTTTCTCAAGGTAAAGGGGGGAGGACCATACGGGAAGATTATTTATTAATAATAAACAATTATATCTTTTTGCTATTAATCCACATATAATCTCTGCAATTGTTTCGGGCGAGGGCGATTCTTTTATTATCAATTTTTCCCTAATCAAAATCTTTAATACAGTTTTCCAATCTTCTTGATTTTCTTTACTTTCATTCTTTATTATTTTATTTAATTCCGTAAAAAAATCAACTTCCTCCCAATCCCTATTAGAAATCATAATAGAAGTTTTATTTGAAAAAGACTCATTAGCCTTCTGTAATTCATCAACAACATACTTTAACAAATTTTTAACCTGTTCCTTTCCCTCATTGAAATTAGTAAACGAGGAATATGATTCTAAGAAGGTATATTCATTTTCGCTTCTGAAAATAGATCCTATTTGATATATCTTTTCAAAACCTATTCCAACTAATGCTTGCATTTTTTCTTCAAATGTCGTTCTATTAAACCCTAGAAAGTTATTAAGATAATTACTCTTAACTGGAAATGAATTGCCTCCATTATATTTTTCACATAGGATAGGGGTTTGAACCTCTAGAAATCCCTCGTTATTTAAAAATTCCTTAATATATTTTCTGACCAAATAGGGAATGTAATTTATATTAAAGGATTCAAATTTAAATGCCTTCAAAGGAGAGTATATTTTTGTATATTTAATAGTTTTTATTCCCTTTTTTGCCTTCCACCTTGAAATGATTTTGAAATTATCCACTTTTATAGAAGACTCGTTCGTTTTGGATTTACAACAAGTCCCAGAAATCTCAACTAGATCTCCCGGAAATAGATCAGTACCTTCAGATGAAATTAATTGAATTTTAGCTCCACCATTAAATAAATCTAAAAAAATGAAATTCCTCATCTTTCTTCTTGTTAATATTCTCCCCCTGACAGTTATCAACTTGTTAAGATTACTATCAAATTCACTAATTAATTTAGATATGTTTGAATTAAATTTTTTATATGCCATTTTTATTGATTAATTCCGATAAATTTTTCCTTTGAATCTTTCCAGAAGCAGTATATGGAAGTGCCTTTAACATTATTATTTTTTTTGGTCTCCGATAATAAGGAATATTTTTTAAAATTTTATTATTTATTCTCCTAGTAGATACTAATCCCACATCCTCTCCAAATTTTTCATCAGAAATAGAAATTATTGCGAATTCTCCCTTTAATCCATTATTAATTAATTCCTCTTCTAATTCAATAGGAGATAATTTTTCTCCTCCTCGATTAATAAGTTCTTTTTTTCTTCCAGTTAAATAAAAATATTTTTTACCATTTATCTTCTTTGCATATCCAATATCTCCAGTATTAATCCAAGGGATTTTTCTTAATGATTTTCCAAGATATTTAATTGAATTGCTATTAGATTTTACTTGAAGTTCTCCTTCATTATTTTTTGAATTTTTGAATTTTATTTTTACTCCCGGCAACTCAATACCAATAGATGGATGCGGAAACATGACTTTAGAATATTCTGTTATTGAAAGATTATTAGGTAAGGAGCAAGAGAAATTTGTACTTTCAGATAATCCATACCCTTGCACAACATAGGTCTTCCAGTTTTCTTGAATTCTTCTTAACAAACTTCCTTTTAATGGTGCTGCTGCAGTAATAAAATATTTGAATTTTTTATTGAAGTGAAATTTTGAATTTTTCTCTAAAAGTTTATCTAAAATAACCGGTACAAAACTTGCCACAGTTACATGCTCTTTATTTATTATTTTTAAAATATTTTCATCATATTTATCTAAAAGTATAAGTCTACTTTTACAAATGTATGAAGTAATCATTGCTAGGCCGTGTGCGTTAACATGGAACAAAGGAAGGGGTGTCAAAAGCACAGTTTTGTCATTAAATTGATGGTGTTTTCTTAGTGCTCTTGAATTATTTTTCCAATTTCTGTAACTTAGGCAAACTCCTTTTGGATCACCCGTTGTCCCAGAGGTGTAGATTATTGTCGATATTCCCTGTAACACTTTTCTCCTTTTTTGATCCAAATGGATTATCTTGTCATTCTCAATTATTGCCTTAGCACCAGAATCCCTTATAATAAAATCTAATTTATTTTTCAAAATCATTGGAGAGACGGGTATGTAGACAATTTCATTTTTTAATAAAGTCATGTAGAGGATTACCGCATTTATTGAATTCGGAGTTTTAACAATCACAACATCTCCTTTTGTGATTCCATTATTATTCAAAAAAGTTTTAGTTCTTAACATTTCTGCCTCTGCTTTCTTGAAAGTAATGGATTTTGAAAACCTTCCTTCTTTATAATATCTTATCCAAGTCCTATTCTCTAATTTCATGCAGAACTTCCTTTATTTTTTTAATAGCATATTCGATTTTTCCCCATCTTTCAGCAAAAGTAAATCTCATCACAGTATCTTCAGATAAATAACCATATCCTGAACAAGGCATTAATAGCACCCCTTTATCCATTAGTTTTTTTGAAAATTCCTTATCCGTTAGAGAACAATTAACCTTCATGGTTAGGTTAATACATGATTCCCTATTGAAAAATTCTATTTCAGGAATGTCTTTTAGAGCGTTTATGATATACTTTTCCTTTCTTTGTAATGAATCTAATTTTGGTTTAAAATAATCTTTTCCGGTTTTTATTTTTATTTCTTCTAATTCAAGTATTTTTAAAATGAGATTATTAGCAGCACGAGGGGCATTGCCCATAAAACCGCTCATTCTACCAATTACTCCCGTTAACCTATCTCCTAAAAATTTCTCATTAGCAATTACCCACCCTACCCGATATTCTGCCAAGCCTTTTTTCTTAGAATAAGAATCTATCCTTATTACATTATTATTCTTTATCCAGGAATTGTAATTTAATCCGTTTGACTTTTTAGATTGAAAGAAATCTTGGATTTCATCTATAATCACAAATATGCCCCTTTCTTTACATTTTTTAATTAATTTTTTTAAAAAATGACTGTCGAAGTAATCTCCATTGGGATTATTCGGATTCGTTATAAATATCGCATTGGGTTTTAAGTTTATGGCAGTTTCAATTTCTTCCCATTTTGTTGGGACACTTTTGCAATCTTTTTTTACAAAATTAAAACTCACAAAATCTATTCCTAAAACATTAATCGCTCTGTGAAAAAGCTGATAGTGTGTTGGCCCAAATACCAAAACTTTGGTCTTTTTCGAATTCCCTTTTTTAAGGTTAGATAATTCTTCCAAAACTAATTCAACGCCAGACCATGCACCAGGAACCATTACAATATTCTCTTTTTTATAATTCGTGTTGTGTTTTAAATTTTCTATTTTTGCTATTCTTTCTCTTACCTCATAATCTCCTGACTCAGGCCCATATGCAAATGATTTGCTCTTTTTTTTCTTTCCTATAAATTCTCTTAGAGATAAATCTAATATCTGATGAGGTCTTGAAAATGCTCCACGGTCCACAGAAGCTATAATTTTTGACTTAGAGATATATTCTCCAATTGTTTTATAATATTGACAAAAACTATCAACAGACTCTAAAATGCCTTTGGAGTCATTCACTAAATAACTATTACCTTCATTATTCATTTTAATTAAAGGGAATAATATTTTTAAAAGGTATCTATTGGGAGATAACTTAAAAAAGGGATATTGCTAATGAATAATATGGTAAGTGGAAGGGAAAAGCAAATTATTGAAGAAAGAAAGAAAAAGTTAGTAGAACTTAGAGAAAACGGTGTAAATCCATATCCCCAAGATTTTAAAAAAGAAAACTGGTGTCTTGAGCTACAGGATAAATATTCTAATTTAAAGAATGAAGAAATGTCCAAGGATTCTGTAAAAACCGCAGGGAGATTAATGATAAAAAGAGTTATGGGCAAAATCGCCTTTGGAACTCTCCAAGATGATGCTGGAAAGATTCAAGTTCTATTTCAGAAAGACGAAACTCCTGAAGAAGTATTTAAACTATTCAAAAAAATAGATTCTGGAGATTTTATAGGGATTGAAGGGAATCCATTAAGGACCAAAAGAGGAGAGCTTTCTATTTTAGCAAAAAATCTTAAGCTTTTGTCAAAATCCCTAAAACCTCTTCCAGAAAAATATCATGGAATTCAAAATAAAGAAGAAAGGTATAGGAAGAGATATCTTGACTTAATTATGGATGACGAGGTTAGGCAGGTTTTCAAAACACGTTCAAAAATCATTAATCTTTTGAGACATTTTTTAGAAGATGAGGGATTCATGGAAGTTGAAACCCCCTTAATTCAACCTGTTTATGGGGGGGCTTCAGCGAAGCCATTCACGACACATATAAATGCATTAGATATGGATGCATATCTATCAATTTCTCCAGAACTTTACCTAAAGAGATTAATTGTCGGAGGGTATGAAAAAGTCTTTACAATTTGTAAAAATTTTAGAAATGAAGGTGTAGATTATGCACATAATCCAGAATTTACGATGGTTGAATACTATGCGGCATATAAAACTTATGAATATCATATCGATTTTATCCAAAGATTTTTTACAAAATTAAGAACTGAGTTGAATCTCCCTGAAACAATCGAGTACAGAGGAAATAAAATTTCACTAAAAACTCCCTTTAGTCAAATTAAGTTTAGGGATTTGCTGAATAATAAATTAGGTATTGATATTGATATTGATAATAATTTTGAAAAATTAAAGAATGTAATTTTAAACAAGAACTTAAAGATAGATATTTCGGGATGTAAGCACTATGGGGCGCTTTTAGATGAGTTATATAAGAGAGAAGTGAGGCCAAATATCATTCAACCAACTCTTTTAACCCATTATCCAGTTGAAATGATTGCCTTAGCAAAGAGAAATGTGGATGACCCAACAAAGATTAATTCAGTTCAGTTAATTATTGATGGTGCAGAAATTCTAAAGGCTTACGATGAGTTAAATGATCCGATTGATCAAGAAGAAAGATTTATGGAGCAAGAAAAGTTATCTGAAAAAGGAGATGATGAAGCAATGCCTGCAGATGACGATTTCGTAAATGCTCTAATGTATGCCATGCCCCCGACAGCTGGATTTGGAATGGGGATAGATAGATTGGTTATGATTTTGACGGGAAAAGATTCTATCAGAGATGTTATATTCTTTCCATTTATGAAACCTGAAACGACTATTAAGGATTAGGGGTTGAAAGTCTTGTTGGTGCAACTAAATAATTATTTAATTGCAATTATCCATCAAAGGAAATTAAAACAATTTTTTATTCAAAACCCTCATGTTTATGTATAAAGTGCCTTTTGTCGTTGTTCTTTTTTGTTAGAAGATTATGTTTGAAGTAACTAAATGCGTGCTTGATTCACTAATAGAAAGGATTTTATATTGATTTTTAGTTAATAAATTATTAAAAATGATATTCAAACTGTCCTAAATCATAATTATTGGACTGTGACAACACAAGAGTTTTGGTGTAT
>CAYYKU010000014.1:0-14820 GCA_964440825.1 Candidatus Woesearchaeota archaeon | reverse complement strand
GCACCCGGCTCCCAGCCGCGACAGGGCTGTGTACTAACTGATATACTATTGAGGCTTAATTATTTCTGTCTGAATTGGTTTAAAAAGATTTGGGTTTAGAATTATCGTGACATTCTTTCTCTCGTCTTTTCTACCTTTGCAAAAAATGTTTGATCCTCTCTTAGAGTGTCTATGATTGATTCTGTTGCATCTTGAAGTAAATATTGCGCTCCGGGTTGAATATAGAATCCTTTAGATATTCCTTGTGCCTGAACTTGTACGTTACCAAATCTCTTTCGAATCTCTTTTCTTATAGCTTCTTGCATTACCTCTCGGTATTGTTTGTTTACTGAGTCAAAGATAAATGTTTTAGTTACATTTTCGATCGATTCCCTATACAACTCTTTTAGATTTTCTCCTAAGGAATAGAATTTTTTAGAATTGCTTCCTATTAGAAACATGTCTTCAAATACTTGTCCCATTTTTTTGCTACTTCTTTTTATCATACTACTTAATTCCGTTAGTGTACTTGTTTTCCAAGGAGCGGTTTCATAAAAAAATGCAGGACCTTGCATTGCAATTAATCCATACATGGCATCTGAAAGAGACAAATCTCCTGTGACTAAATTAGGCATATTTGCTGACAAAAATAGCCCGGTAGTTTTTGTTTGTGTTTGAGGTCCAAGACAGAAAACAGAGGGTTGCTCTTGGTCGTAGTTTTCTGTAGTCCCATTGCTCCTTATTATATTCCAATTACGTCTTTTTCCTATAGTTGCAATTTTTTCTTCTAATTTCGCATTGAAAAAAACACCTATTCCAAAGTTTGTTGGAGAATATCGATGGGCTTGTTTAACTGTTGAAAAGTAGGGGTGCGAAAATAAATTGGCGATATCCATCCCTGGATTTACATGTGCAAAACCAATTTTGTCTGTGTTTTTTAAAGCTCTTATTGCTCCATTTTTTAACTTTCTTATTGGTGTTTGTTGAGCAGTATATGTTTCCATAATTTGTGCTCTAGCATCTCGTTGCTCTGGTTTTGGCAATTCCCATTCCCTAAAAGGTCTATAAAACATAGGGACATGTTCTGTAGCTCTAATTTCTAGGGGGAGAGTGTTTTTTCTTGGTTTTAAACCACTTTTAAGATATAGAGGTGTTTCTTTCTTTCTATCTTGAGAGTTGTCCATATCTTCTGTAAAAGTATGTGGAACACTATTATCTCTACCAACTCTTGGATCTCTATAATGACCTGCAATATCTATTTGAATTGCGCGACCAAGATTCGCAGTATTATTTGCTTTGATAGTGGTGTCAGGATTAAGAATTCTTAGTTTGTTATATGCTGATTTTTGGCAGTAAGTCATTTGAGTTTGCAATCCTCTTTTTTGTAGAAAACTTGCTACTCTCATTGCCCCAGCAATATCTCCAAAACCTCCCAAATCATATGCCCGAATATTAACTTCTGGTGTTTTTTTTGCCATGTGTTATAATCTTATTTTTTTAGAATTATTGATAAGTTATTGTTTCTTTCTTAACTGTTTTCTTAATTGGTTTTTTAGCTGTAGTCTTCTTTGTTTTTTTAGCAGCAGTTTTCTTAGGTGTAGCTTTTATAGATGGTTTAGTAACAAGTTTTTGTTCAAGTCTCATCATTTTTTCTAAAAGCATAGCGTGATTTAAGCTTAAATGTTGTATTTTCTCGTGTAAGTCAGAAACCATGTCATTTACAGACAATAAATCTTTCTTAACGTATCCAAAACTAATTCCTACATTTTTTTCAAATTGTCTTAAAGTCTTTGTAACCATGTAATCTTAAGAGGATATTAGTTTATAAATCTTTCTTTTGGTGTAACTTTTAAGTTAATACACAAATCTGCAAAGAGGATTAACTTTAAAACTCCCCATACAATAAATTAATCATGAAAAACAAATATGAGTTACTTAGTCCGGCTGGAAATTTTGCTATGCTTCATGCTGCTGTAGACGCAGGGGCGGATGCAGTATATTTCGGGTTGCAGAGTTTTAATATGCGAGCTACTGCGAAGAACTTTACTATTAAAGATTTGCCAGAGATGCGAAGGGTTTGTAGTTCTAGCTCTCATAATGTTAGAATGTATTTGACTTTGAATACAATTATTTACCAAAGTGAATTAAAACAAGTTGAGAATTTTATTAAACAAGTAAAGGGAAAAGTCGACGCTATTATTTGCTGGGATTTTTCTGTTATTCAATTATGTAAGAAATATAAGATTCCGTTCCATATTTCAACGCAAGCTTCAATTTCGAATTTAGAGTCTGCAAAGTTTTATCAAAATTTAGGGGCTGAAAGGATTGTTTTGGCAAGGGAATTGTCTTTGAAACAGGTAAAAGAGTTGTCTAAGAAGGTTAAAGTTGGAATTGAATGTTTCTGCCATGGGGCTATGTGTGTTTCCGAGTCTGGGAGATGTTTTATTTCACAATTTTTATACGGAAAGTCTGCAAATAGGGGGGAATGTGTTCATCCTTGCAGAAGAGAATATCGTGTTTGTGAAATTGGAAATGAAAGTACTGAATTGGTTTTAGACAATAATAGGGTTATGTCTGCTAAAGATTTGTGTACTTTGCCGTTTATAGAACAAATGAAAAAAGCAGGAATAATGTCATTTAAGATTGAGGGAAGAAACAGAAATCCAGAATATGTCTCAGCTGTAACAAAAATTTATAGAAAGGCCTTAGATAAAAAATTATCAGAAAAAGAAATTAAAGAATCACTAGAAGAACTTCAGAAAGTTTACAATCGTGGTTTTTCTTCAGGATTTTATTTAAAATTACCAACCTCAGACGATTTTTCAAAGTCAGATTCTGGAGAACAAACGGAGAAAAAAGTCTTTGTTGGCAAAGTTGAAAAGTATTGGGACAAAGTAGGTGTTGCATTTGTTAAAATGAATTTTGGACCGTTGAAAATAAGAGATGAAGTTTATATTATCGGAGATAAAACAGGCGTTGTAAGGCATAAAGTTGAAAGTATGCAGATCGATAAGCAAGATAAGCAAGTTGTGAATAAAGGTGAGTCAGTTGGAATAAAACTTCCATTATGTAAACGCGGTGATGATGTTTACGTGATTAAGAAGAAGGTTTAAATAGTTCTAAGGAATAGAGATTATATGGTGAACAAACTAGCCTTATCAATTTTGATTAGTATTATTCTTACGGCAATTTTAATTTCTACTGTTAATGTTGGAACTAGTTTATTCTTGAAAGAGCCAGATTACACTACTTATTGTGACTATACCAGAACAATCCCTATAGAAACTTATGACAATATTACTAAACAAACATGTGAGGATAATAATGGAACTTGGACTCCTCAGAATGTTCAATGTATAAAAGCACCTTGTCCTCAAGGCTATTGTGATTTTTATCAAAAATGTCAACAAGCATATAGTGAAGCTTTGAAACCTTACAATCAATATAGATTTTACATCTTTGCAGGTTTAGGATTTTTACTTTTGTTAATAGGTTTATTTGCAATTGAGAATTTAATTCAAATAACAGGTTTAGCAACTGGCGGAATTTTAGTAGTTGAAGGAATTATTATGAATTTAGAGAATAAGCTAGTGGTATTCTTATCTCTAATAGCAATTTTGATTATCTTCGGAATTTTAGCTTGGAGAGTTATGAATAAAAATGAAAATCTATTAGCTAAAAAGAAAAAGAAATAGTAGAGTACAATAATTCTTTTAAAGGGTTTATTTCTTGAAGTGCAATGTTACAGGGTATAACTTTTGATTATGACGGTACAATAGGTCAGACTGCTGAAAGACAGTTTAATTGGTTTAATCATTGGGCTAAAATGAATTCTAAAATTCTTCCGTTTAAAGACGTTAGGGAATTTTTGAGTGTTTATAATCAATGTTTAGATAAGAAAGGAGGAGTTCAGAATTTTTATGATTCTTTTGATCTTCCTTGTGATATGAATGATAAAACCCATCCTGTTTGGGCTGCATATAATGATTTTAAAAAACAAAATTCTGCAAGTTTTTATCCTGGGATGAGAAAAGCCGTTGAGGAGATTTGGGAAGCAGGCCATCTTTCTAATAATTCAAAACGAAATAGAAGAACAAGAATGGCGATCAATACTACTAATAGTTGGGGTTCAGTTTCACATGATTTGCAAAGAGAAGGTATTTTACATTGTTTTGATTCATTTGTAACTAGCGAAGTTTTGAGTGATTATCATGGTGCTAATGGTGGAAATCATATAACTAAACCTTCAAAGATCTCTTTGGCTTTAGTACTCGGTCTAATTGATGCAGAGGGAGAATTTACTCTACATGTAGGGGATACGCTTAACGATCTTGCCGCTTCACATAAAGTTATGAGATTAAATCCGTCAAGGCCCGAAACACTGCTGACTGTGGGGGTTTCTTGGGGTTATGAAGGTCGTGAAAAACTTGAACAAGGAGTTAAGTTAGTAGATTCTTCAAATACAACAGTACATTTTAATTATATTGTGGACAAGCCAGAAGAACTTTTACCGATTGTACAGAAATATTTAGATTAATTATTTATTATTTTTCTTCTCTTCTCTTTCTTCTCTTCTTATTTTATCGCTTTCTTTTTTAAAAAAATCATTATATCCATTATATTGGCATTTCTGTTCTTCTTTCATTTTAACCCATTTTGCTCTAATGACCATAAAATATATATGTAACTAGTCTATATAGCTTTATTGGTTTGTTATTATTTCCTATTTTCAATAAATTTAAGTATTCTCTTTTATCTCTCTTTTTATCACATATCATACTCATTGCGCTTAGGCTGCAATGAATTGGTGTTAGGGCTGCGGCGCCCTAACACCGCCTTATAATAACATTTAAGAATAATTAGTATTTGTTTATAATATGGAAAAAGAGAGAAGTTTAAGGTGGGCGATATTTTTTCTTATTGCCTTTATTTTAGTTGCTGTTAATCTTAATAATGTAGGCGTTATTCAAAATGATTCTAATGTCGGAGAATTTGTTATAAGTCATCAATTTTCTTGGTTGAATAGTTTATGTGTTGTTTTGAGTTTTATGTTTGAACCTCTTTATGTTGCTTTGTTTATTTTTCTTCTAGGTTTATTACTTTGGATTAAGAAGCATAGAAATGAGGCTGTTTTTTTTGTTTTTGTTTCTGGTGCTTCTGGTGTTTTGATTTATTTACTAAAACATCTTTTTATGCGGGCTAGGCCAGTAGTTCAATTTTTAGCTGAAACAGGATATTCTTTCCCTTCAGGACATGCTTTAATTTCAGTAGTTTTGTTTGGTAGTTTACTTTATTTTTCCTTAAAGCTTAAGTCAGTTAGTACAAAATATTGGTTAGTACTCTTTTCTTCTTTGGGAATTTTAATATTGGGTTTAAGTAGAATTTATTTGAATGTTCATTGGTTTTCAGATATACTTGGAGGATATTTTTTAGGCGCAACTATTTTATTTGTGGGAATATATTTATATCAAGCTAATATCTTTCAAAAACTAATAAACCTGTTTTATCCCAAATAAATAAAGTATCTCCAGCATCATTCCATATACAAGAATAATTTTTTTCGTAGATTCCCCTTTTAATTAATATATGTTCAATATGCGTAGCATCATCTTTTATTGTTATATTTAATGTATTGCATAAATTTTGTAATGTTAATTTTTCTTTATTTGTACATCTTTGTCCATCTTCTTCAAATTTTAATTCTATTAATTTTAAACAACCAAAGTTTTCAGATTTTTGCCAAATTCCTAATTCATTTTTTCTAGCAAAAGCTTCGGCTTCTTTTAGTTGTTCTGTATATTCATCGTCTGCATAGGAGTAGAAATGTGCGTAACCTTTTTTGATAATTTCCTCATTGAATAATTTGTTATTTAAAAAAATATATCCTAGATTTCTCCCATATTTATCCTTCCCTGTAGTTTCCAAAAAGACTGTTTTATTTTCTAATTGTTTTGTGAAGTTGCTGGCTTCATTTCCATAAAATTCCTTTTTCTCTGGTGTGTTGATTCCTAATAATCTAACTTTTTCTCCACCTTCTAATTCTAAAGTATCTCCGTCAATAGCTCTTGTTATCAAAATTGGAATTTTTTTAATAGAATTTCCTGTTGTTTGGATGTTATCAACTGAATAATAGTAAATTGTCCCCGTTATTATAAAAATAATTAGAAGCCACAAACTCGATCTTTTCATTGAATTGTACAAATTAGTAATCTTTAAAAAGGTTCTTTTTTTGATATGATTACTTCACAGATAGCGAGTTTGTGATGACCGAATATGTCAAAGGTAAGAATAAAACTGCAAAGCGTGGATATCGAGAAACTGAATGGTGTAATTGAAAATATAAAAGCAATTGCTTCACAAGCTGGTGTAATCGTAGCTGGACCAATTCCACTCCCAACAAAGAGAATGAAAGTAACAACTAGAAAGGCTCCAAATGGTAGCGGTACTGCAACTTTTGACAATTTTGAAATGAGAATCCATAAAAGAGTTCTTGATTTACCTTCTAATGATAAAGTTCTTCATAGTATTATGAGAATCCAGATTCCAAGAACAGTTTTGATTAAGATTGAAATGTTAGATTAAGAAGTGATCGTAAAGAATAACGATAGAATTCTAAGATAAAAAAATGAAAACATTAGAAGATGCAAATGAATCAAGAAGAATGTCTGTAAAGGAATTAGATAAGGATTTTGAAGCTAGAAAAATGTTTGTTTTAATACATGGCGGCGTAGCGACTTTGCTCATGAGTGGGCTAATTGTAAGCAGCTATGTAGAAAAAGCAAGAGAGTTTGGTTCTTATTCTGCATTAAATAAAGCGATTTATAGTTATGTTAATAATCTTCCGACTATAGATCCTAGATGTTATACTTTTTCTTTGGATGATAAAGTAGAGTGATGTGACAAAATGACAATATTAAAGGATACAAGTTTGTGCGCAATTGTAAGAGATGAAAAGATGAATCCTGCTGGGGGGGTTGAGAGATTTTTGAGATGCCATTTGTCTTATGTTGAAGAAGCGGTTGTTGTTGATACCGGTTCTACTGATGGAACTAGGGAGGTGTTGGATTAAATGACTAAAGAATTTGCACACTTGAAAGTTTACGATGGAATTTTCAAAGGTTATGATCGAACAAGAAATATGTCTTTGACAAAAGTAAAAACTAAATGGGCTTTGGTTTTAGATGCAGATGAGCTTCTTGAGCCTGCTTCTTTTGATGCTGTTGAAAAAGATAAAAGAGTACTTGGAGAGAATGCTGTAGGATTTAATTTTGCAATTCAAGATATTTTACCCGATGAACCTTTTCAATTTAGAAGTGCTAGGTATTCGGGGTTGCATAATCCCCGATTGTTTGATACTTGCAAGGGCTTTAAGTATGGAATTATCGGTCGTTGTGAATGGCTTTTCGATTCTGAATT
Organism: Candidatus Woesearchaeota archaeon; assembly: GCA_964440825.1. Lineage (GTDB taxonomy): Archaea > Nanobdellota > Nanobdellia > Pacearchaeales > GW2011-AR1 > CABMGO01. Next base: position 7,425 of record CAYYKU010000014.1, on the reverse strand, counting down.
GATAAAACCGATTAAAAATATGGATAATATTTACACAATTAGGAAGAGTGCACCAATTGTGCATTTTATGCCTGGTGTAGATGGAAGAAATCTTAAATTTTCTAATTGGTATTCTCCAATAAGTAGATTAATTTCTGAAGGGGTAAGTCCTGCACAAATAGAAGGGTTTTGCAAATGGAAGAAATTAAATCGTTATAGAAATAATTATCCTAGTTAAAATTAACCTCTGTCTTGCATTTAGCCAAAATTCGAGATGATCTCTGCCGAGGCCTAAATAAAAAAGAAAAAAATAAATATTTTTGTTTTGAGATTACCTTACAAGTTTCCAAAGACCTTTGCCTTCTGATCCTCGTTTTTCCCATATGTCGTCAAGTCTTCTTGCGATTATATGTGACAAGGGCGTCTCGTATACGTCGCTTTCGTATCCGTTTCCATAGTATAGTTTGTCCATATTTTTCTACCTCCTTTCAGAATGTAAACTGCCTTGGCCTTTATATAAAAATAAGAACTGGAAAGTATATTTCTTTGGGTAAGTTTATTTATATAACGTTTAACTCGTTAATGACTAGTAGCAATTGTAAAGTGAAATGTTTAATTTAAAAGTGGTTAGAGATACTCCAATTCTGTTTGGAGTCATCGAGCGATTTATAAAGAAGTTATTTATAGATAAATTATGGCTAAAGTAACTAAAATTATAGTAATTGTAGGATCTATTTTGCTTTTACTGTTATTGTTAGGAGGAATAATGTTTATGAAATCAAATTCTTTTGCTCTTAATAATTATTTAAATAAGATTGTTAGAGGTGAGCCGGATAAATCTTGTTTTGTTGATTCAGATTGTAAGATTGCAATAACAGATTGTGGTTTGTGTGGATGTGGAGAGGCAGTAAATATAAATTGGAAACGTTCTTTCTGTCCAATTAGGTATAATGTTCAGGTTATGTGTATGCAATGTCCCGGTTCAGAGGCCAGATGTTTAAATAATAAATGTGTAGAGGTTTTTAAAAATGGCAAGGACTGATAAAATAATATCTATGGATCTGAATGATTCTAGAATGAAGTATATTTCTGAGATATTTGGAAGTGAAAGTTGTAAGAAAATTTTGAATTTACTTGCAGAAAAAGAATTGACTGAAACAGATATTGCTAGAGAACTCGCGATGCCTTTGAATAGTGTTGATTATAATGTGAAAAAGCTTGTTAAGGCAGGTTTAATTGAGTCTGGAAGCCATTGGTGGTCTGTTAAGGGAAAGAAAATGCCTTCCTATCGAGTTTCAGATAAGCAAATAGTTATTTCGCCTAAAAGAATGTCTTCAAGTGTTTTATTGATTCCAGCATTACTCGTTGGTGGTTTGGTTTCATTAACTATTAAGAAAGTAATCGAGCTTAATTCTTATGTTCCTGAGCAAAATGCTCTAATGGCTAAATCTGCTGCAGATAGTGTTTCTTATGCAAGTGTTGCGACTGCAGGTGTTGAGGAGATGGCTCGAAGCGAATTAGTTGCTGATGCTCCTGCTGTGATGTCTCAACAGGTTGTAGAAAAAACAAGTTTGGTTGGTTCTATTGCGGGTTGGGAATGGTTCTTGATAGGGATTTGGTCTGGAATTTTAATTTTTTTCATATTTAATTACTTTGTTGAAAGGAGGTATAAATGAAAAATAATATGGATAAATCTGTGAAGATAACATTAATTGTAGCTGTAACTGTTTTACTGATAGTCGGTTTTATCGGTTTTGGTATCTACAAGGCTGCAAATCCTGTTAGTGGACAAGTTATTAGTGTAGATGGTACTTCAACTATAAAGGTTACTCCTGATGTAGTTACTATTCATTTCAATGTTGAAACAAATGGTAGCGATGCAAAAATTGCAAAGGATGAAAACGCTGTTATCATGGACCAGCTTGTAACTTCAATGATCAAACTTGGTTTTGATAGAGAAGATATAAAGACTGAAGCTCTTCAAATCTATCCTTGGACTGAATGGGTCAATGGTAAAACTGTTGATAAGGGATACAAAGCTTCCCATCAAGTGACTATTGTTTTGAATACTTCCGATGCTTCTTTAGTTGGCGATGTAATTGATGCTGGAGTTGATGCTGGTGCGTTATTGAGTTATATCAATTTCGAATTAAGCGATGCAAAGCAGAGTGAATACAAAGCTTTGGCTTTAAAACAAGCTGGAGAAGACGCTAAAGTAAAAGCAGCAGCAATTGCTGAAGGTTTAGGATTAAAAGCTAGTACAAAACCAGTTTCAGTTTCAACATCTGAGTATAGATATACTCCTTGGAATGCATATAGTTATGCTGGTGGAGTTGCTAGTGATATGATGGTTTCTGAAGCTAAATTGGCTGTAAGTAACATTGTTCCCGGCGAACAAACTGTTTCAGGTTATCTACAAGTTACATATAAAATTTATTAATTAAACTCCGTTTATTTTTTTGGAGTTTTTTTCTTTTTTAGTTAGAATATAAACTATTGTTTATGTTTGATAGTTTTGTAGGATGATTTGGATCGTGAAGCATTGCAAGTAACCCTCTATTTTTTGCTAGTTGTGTTTCCATTGTTTTTATTTCTTTTGATAAATCTTCTTCAAACTTTTCTGGAGTGTAAATACTATCTGGTTCAAAATCATTTCCGCAGCAAGGACAGTCAGTGTAGTTATGTGGATCTCCGTCATGTAGTACAACAAAACAACCATCAACAGGACATCTTCTTGGATATAAACGATCATCTTTTGATATATGCTTGTTTACTATTTGTCCGTTTGGCCCTATATAACTATAGATTCTATTTCCTTCAGTGTTCCAGTCTCGTTCAAATAAATGTTCCATTCCCTTAGGAATTTCTGCTTTTTCGTATTTATCTGGCATAATTTATTTATTTATTTTTAGTTTAAAAGGATTGTTGTGATAGGTTTAAAATCTCTTTTTACTGTCTATTCTTATGAAAGTTGAAGATCAAGCTAAGGTCTGGAATGAGATTGCTGGGAAGTGGAATGAGTTTAGAGAAGTTCCTAGTCCAGCAGTAGTTGGATTTCTCAAGGATAAAAAAGGTAAAATTTTAGATTTAGGGTGTGGTAGTGGAAGAAATTTTGGAGCGATGGGAAAGAACGTTGAACTTTATGCTGTTGATTTTTCTGAACAAATGTTAGCTCATGCAAAGAATAAGGCGGAAGATTTTAAATTGAAAGTAAATATTTTACATTCTAGTTCTGATAAACTTCCCTTTGAAGATAATTATTTTGATTCGGCAATTTGTGTTGCTGTTTTGCATTGTGTTCCTTCAAAAGAGGAGAGAGTAAACACTATAAAAGAAATTTATAGGACTTTGAAGAAAGATTCAAGTGCTTTGATTTCTGTTTGGGGAAAGAATTCTCCTAGATTGAAGAATAAGGGCAAAGAGTGTTTCGTTTCTTGGACTGTTAAATCTGAAAAACCTTCAAGAAAAGGCGAAGCTGAAATTAAGCAGGATAGATATACATATATTTATGATTTGGAAGAGCTAAAGCAGGAAGTTTTAGATGCGGGTTTTAAGATTGAAAGTATTTGGGAAGAAAGAAATGTTAATGTGATTTGTAAAAAGAGGTAATAATCTTTAAATAGTATATTTATCTTAGTGAATTATGTCAAATGGATATAGTGAAGAGCAAGAAAAGATGATTGCCATATATATTGGTGTTTATCTGAATACGCATGCTTCTGCGAAAGCATTAGAGGAAGGTAAGGCACTTTACAACGATAATCCTAGTATATCTGAAAGAGAGCTAGTTAAAAAGTCAGCAGATTTATTAATGACCTCTATAAATATGTTAAAAAGTGTTGTTCCTAGTTCAATAATTGCAAGAGTTCCTGCGGGTAGAACAATAAAAGATCTTGAAGCTTTGGCGATAGATGCTTTATTAAAATTAAAGCCGAAATTATAACAACGTTAAAGCAACTGGGATATTTGCAATTCTTGTTACTGATTCTTTATCTACTAAGCCTGTTTCTAATGCAATCCTACAGGTTTTTTCTCCAACCAAATTGAAGCTTGCATCTTCACGTGCCATTTCTCTCATTAATTCTTCTACTTCTTTATCAGATGTTTCTTCGCCTTGGAAAAAAGTTGTTGAAAGATCTATTTGTCGGATATTATCGGCGTCTAAGAATTTTTGTCCTAATAACTCTGTGTCACAGATAGCGACTACATATCTTGTGGCTTTGTGAATTTTAACTAACATAGTATTGTTGAGATTAAGTCGTTTTTAAGTATATGGGGTTTGTTTATTGTCCCTTTTTTCTGATTTGTATAAAATTAGCAAGATTTTCTTTTTTGTAATTTATGTATTCTCCTGTGATTGCATTTACTTTTATTCTGAAAATATCTACTGTTGCTGTTGTACAGGTTAAGTCCCAATATTCTTCTCTTAGAACGCCCATTATTTTAGTTATAACTGAGTTATCTTTATTTTCTAGTTGTAATTTCTCTACTACTTTCCAAAGATCTTCAGTATCTATTTTTATTTTTGATAGTTCTAGGGGTTTTGAGGCTATATTTGCTTCTTCATTTTGAACTTTTATTTCATCGAATGGATATTCAGAGTAAGCTATTTTTTTAGTGCTTGGTGTGTAGAAATCAAATTGTACTTTGTCGCCTTCTTTTTCATTGTTTGAAAGAATACAGAATAGTGCGTAGAGGAAAGAGTCTTTATTGTCTTTCATGAATTTTTCGTAACCTGGTTTGTGCTTTAATCTTTCTAATAAAGGTGTTGAATTTACCATAAAATTAGATTATTTAGTGCTTTAAAAGATTAATTATTGTGATTTATAGTCCTTAAGGAGTATTTAATCTCTGAAAGAATCTGTATTTTTCTTCCGATGTCCATTCTTCTGTACCTTCTGTTGCTTTCACTAGGCCTTCTTCTTGTGTTAGGTTAGGTGCAAGACGCATTCTTAGCGAGCCATATTTGATAACATTTTCTCCTATCTGAAAAAATTCTTGTATTTGATGGTCATTCATTTTCAATACCTAAAATAAATTCGATCTGTTAGTTTAAAAGATTAATTATTATCAGAAAGAGCTACCATTCCTAGAGTGCTGTCTACTAAACCGTTAATCCAGCTTTTATATTCTTCAAAATTTGTAGTTTCAATCGGAGAACCGGTTGCAAGATTTCTTCTATTTTTATTAGACCTATCGGCCATTATTTCTATAATTTCATTCTTATCTTCTACAAATACTTGCCCGGTTAAATCATTTGTGTCTGGAACGAATCTTAAATTGTATTTTTTAATCAATTTTGCATATTTGTTATTTGCATTTTGTAGTGCTAAAAGGCCAGGTATAGTTACATAAGAGCTAGCAAAATAAATTCTTTCTTTTCGTTCTATAGTGTAACCAAATAGACATTCTTTTGTACCATCCATGTTAAATACACCGAAGTTAGAATCGTCTTTTCCACATTTCTTTAATTCTTTCCAAGCTGTTTCAATTTCTATTTCAGAAAGCATTCTTTTTATTGTATTATCTAAGCTTTTTTTCATTTTCTTTCTTTATCTTCAACTATTTTTCCAGTTCTCAAATCAATTCTAACTGTTCCAAGAACTATCCTTTTTATAGGTTCTCTATAATGGGGTGTTTCTTCTGGCAAGTCTCTTGCACATGCTCCTGAATGATAGGGTTGTGTTTCTCGTCCGATAGCTAAGTCAAATTCTCTTTCTGCTGTTGCTTGGCTGGAAGGGCAGTTATATTTTAGTATACTCATCTTGTTTGAAGAGTAGTTGCAGTTTTTAAGTATTTTCATTTTTACTATTAAAGTGGGTGTTTTTGAAGTTTTTTTCCCTTATAAAGTTGTTACTATATAATTACGAAAGATTTATAAATGAAAATATACATTAAAAATTATGGATATCAATGAAGCAAAACAAAGAAGAGAAAATGTTGAGTCTAAGACGGTTGTTATGAGGCTTGATGGAAAAATGGATGATTTAGCTTCTGCTGTAGGTGATCAAGAACAAAATTTGAAACTTAGAGAATTTCTTAAAAGAGAGTCAGGTGTTTTTACGCAAGAAACTAAAAAACCAGCCCATATAGAAATTATGCAACAGCAAGAACTTGTGGGATATGAGCCTGCATCAGATACTGGTCATTTTAGATTTTATCCAAAAGGAGCGTTAATGAAGGACTTATTATCTGATCTTGCTGAGGATGTTGCAATTAGACAAATTGGAGCAACAAAGATTGAAACACCACTAATATATCGGAATGAGGGGGCTGTAAAAGAACAAGCTGCTTCTTTCCATGAGTCGGATTATCATATGCGTGAAGATGGAAAAGAGTTAATATTGAGATTTGCAGGAGATTTCGGATTATTTAATATGATAAAGGATGTAAGGGCAGGTGAAAAACAATTACCTTTGCGTGTTTATGAAATTTCCCCATCTTTTAGAAGAGAAAAAAGAGGGTCTTGTGCAGGATTAAAAAGATTAAGAGGATTTACAATGCCTGATATTCATTGTTTTTGTGGAGACCTTGAGCAAGGAATGAATGAGTTTGCGAGATTGCATAGGTTTTATGATCAATTTTTGAAGGATTCTGGATTGGAATTTGCATTAGGATTTAGAACTACTAAGGATTTTTTAGCAGAGAACAATGGATTTATATTAGACAGATTGAAGGAGAGTAAACAAGATGCATTAGTAGAAGTATTAGACTCAATGAAACACTACTGGGTTTTAAAGAATGAATTTCAGTATATAGATACTTCAAAAGATAATATTCAATTATCAACGGTTCAGTTAGATATTAGTGATGCGGCTAGATATGGGTTAAATTATACTGCTTCTGACGGTTCAAAGAAACCATTTACAATTGTTCATAGTTCAATGGGGTCAATCGAAAGAATTATGGGGGCAATATTAGAGGAAAGAGCAAGGGAAATGACTTCTGGTGTAAAACCTACATTTCCATATTGGCTATCTCCAACTCAATTGAGATTAATTCCGGTAAATGAAAAACATCTTCCTTATGTTGAAAGTATAGCTGCTGGGCTTTCAGGTGTTGCAAGAGTAGATATCGATGATAGGGGAGAATCTATTGGGAAAAGAGTAAGGGCTGCAGAAAAAGAGTGGGTTCCATATTACGCTGTAATTGGGGATAATGAATTAGAAAGTGGTAAATATATATTAAAAGCAAGAGGAAAAAATTCGGGAGATATTGGTAGTGAGCCTATAGGTGTTGCAGTCTTAAATGATTTTTTACATAAAGCTCAAGGATCTAGGCCATTTAGAAGATCTTACTTAGATCAACATGTTAGTAGGCAATTAAGATTCGGGTCTGGCTATTAGTTGGATAGTTTCATAATTAGGGGTGTTTTAGAATAGATAACTGTCTTTTAAATATTTAGTTATTTATTTTCTTCTAATGGAGGTTAAAATGAAAAAAGTA
>CAYYKU010000013.1:0-16221 GCA_964440825.1 Candidatus Woesearchaeota archaeon | reverse complement strand
CACCCACTGTTTAGTTGAGTTAGATGAAGAACCACCTCACGAGATGAATCAAGAAGCATTGAAAATCGCTCTGCAAATTGCTATGCTCCTAAACTGTAAAATTTTCCCAGTAACTCAAATAATGAGAAAAACAGTTGTTGATGGTTCAAACACCTCTGGTTTCCAGAGAACGACACTTATAGCTCATGATGGCCACATAGAAACCGAAGAGGGGAAAGTCGGAATTGAAACAGTTGCAATTGAAGAAGATGCCGCAAGACCCGCAGTTAAGCAAGAAGTAGACGAAGCAGGATTTGAAAACTCAAAAATTTACAAATTAGACAGATTGGGAATACCGTTAGTAGAAATAACAACAAAACCTGATTTGAAAAGCCCGGAACAAATTAAAGAAGCTGCTTTGAAAATTGGAGAAATCTTGAGATCATGCAAAGTTAAAAGAGGACTTGGAACAATCAGGCAGGACGTAAACATCTCAATTACTGGAACAGAAAGAGTAGAAATTAAAGGTTTCCAAGATCCCAAAATGATGATTAAAACTGTAGAAACAGAAATGCAAAGACACCTAAAACTTTTAGAAATTAACGAAGAATTAAAAAAAAGAAAAGCTAAAGGTGGAAATCCAGAAAATTTATTTGATATAACAAATCTTCTAAATAACACCCAATGTAAATTCGTAAAAGCTTCTTTAGACAAAGGTTCAAAAGCAATTGCAGCAAAACTAGATGGATTCAACAAATTACTAGGAATATCCTTCTCTGAAAAAAAGAGATTTGGAACAGAAATTTCAGATTATGCAAAAGTTCATGGAGTCGGAGGAATGATTCATTCTGATGAAAACCTTAGCAAATATAATTTTTCTGAAACTGAGATCTCAGAAATAAAAAAGACATTAAATATTAAAAAAGATGGTGCATTTATTATAATAGTGGATGAAGAGAAAAAAGCAAGAGATGCAATCAAAGCAGCAATTGGTAGAGCAAATTTACAAATAGAAAAAACATCTGTTAAAGAAGTAAGAAAATCAAATGAAGATGGAACAACAACTTTCCTAAGACCGATGCCTGGAGAAGCAAGAATGTATCCTGAAACAGATTTGAAACTTCTAAAAATATCCAGGGAACAAATTGATGATGCTAAAGCTACACTTCCAAAATTAATATCTGAAAATAAAAGCTACTTAGAAGAATTCGGATTAAATGATGAATTAGTAAAAACAATAATGAAACAAGAAAAATTAGAAGAATTCAAATATTTATTAAACACTACAAAGAACGCACAATTAATTGCTAAATGCTTAACAATCTTCCCTAAAGAAATTGCATCAAAGAAAAACGAAGACTATGAAAAAGTTCAAACAAAATTGAATACTCAGTTAATTGAATCTGTTTTACAAGCAGTAGAGCAAAACAAAATAGCTGAAAATGATGTTAAAGTAGTTTTATCTAAAATTTACGAAGGAGAAAAATTAGAAAATGCTTTATCTAAAGAAAAAATAGATTTAACAGAAGAAATAAAATCCTTAATAAAAGAAAAACCAGGATTATCCAATAATGCATATATGGGATTAATAATGGCAAAGTTTAAAGGTAAAGTAAATGGTAAAGAAGTAATCGAAAAAATAAATGAACTAATGAAATAAAATGGTCCAACAAGAAGGTGATAATAAACTTAGAAAAAGAATATTTCTCGGGCTAATTATATTGGGAATCATCGGTTTAATAGGTTTTAGTAATAAGACCATTACAGGAGAAGTAATAATTGCACCGGAAATTGGAGATCCTTGCAATTATAGTGGTACAACTTATGAGGGAAGTTTTATGGAAATAATAAAACCCCTAAACAATTCCTACACAGGAAAAGACAATTTTAATCTAACAATTTATACAGATTATTATGGGGGAGATATAGTTACAACATGCGTTGGATTCGAACCCCAAAATTGCACGCTAGAATTAACAGCTATTTTAATTTCAGATGATGATAAAATAATAGAGCCCATTTCCTTTGAATTACCAAAAACAAACGAAGGGAATAAAACATATACTTCTACAGCCGCACAATCTAGCAATAACTACACTAACGGAAATTATTCTATATTAACAAAAATAAAATATAGTTGTGAAGTAGAAAATTTTCAAACAGACGAAAGAAGAATACAAGTAGACGTAGAAGAACCGAATATAACCGAGATATATCCTCTTAATAATTCAGTAATAAATATTTCCACAAATTCCACAACAACCATTTTTTATAAATTAAATGCTACAGATACATTGGGAATTGCAAACAAAACGATATCTACTGGGTCTAAAACAACAAATATGATACAAAATCCAACCTATAATGAAACGCTTTCTCCAGGAAGTTACACCTACACATTTACAGCCATAGATCTTGCAGGAAATACAAAATCAATAGTCTCTTCGTTTAGAATTATAAACTTAACAACCGATCAAACTGAAACTCCTGAAGAAAATCAAACAAATGAAACTGTAATTAATGCTACAATTAATTTTGATACAGCAACTACTGCAAATAATATAGTAACAAACTCTTCCATATTAAATGTAAAACTTATTGCAAATGCATCTACAACAACCAATCTAACTTTTAAAATATATGATTCTACAGGCAATATTATTTATCAAAATTCTACAAACCAAAAAACATTCAACAGAACCCATAGTTTTATTTCTGATGGAGCCTATTATTACAATGCAACATTAACTTCTGGAGATACAATAGTAAATACTCCAACTAGAAAAATAACAATTGACACAGAATCTCCAACAATACAAATAACCCAAAAAACACAAACAGTTTTTACAAATGAAGTTATACTAGAAATAAAAACAGACGATACAAACAGAATTACAAGAACCTGGATTAATGATGGGGCAAAAGATTTTGATTATACCGGAAAGATTAACAAAACCTTAACAGAAGGAAATTATACTTGGACAATTTATTCTCAAGATGAAGCAGGAAATATTGCTAAAGAGATATTCAACTTTTCAATAATTGAAGAAATATCCCTAAGCTCATCAAAAATAATAGCAATAATACTCCTGGTTGTAGCATTAATTCTAGCCATTATTTTAACATCAATATTTTTCTTAAGAAAAACCCCTAGCAATACTGCTGCTACTCAAAACCAACCAACAATGGGGCCACCATCAAATCCACCAATGCAATTTAATGGACCTGCACCCCCTTGGCCGCAACTCCCAGCTACGTCTTCACAAACAAATCCAGTAATGTTTAAAAACAACCCTTACCAAAGATAACTATGGAGAGGAAATACACTATAATTCTTAGTATAATTGCAATAGCCCTTATTAGTTCCTTAATATTTTACTCTATTTCTAAACCAAAAACAGAATTAACCTTAAAAGACAAAGAAGACCTTGCAAAATGCCTAACTCAAAAAGGAATTTTATTATATGGCACTATAAATTGCCCGAACTGTGAAGTTCAAAAAGAAGAATTTGATGAAGCAGCACAATATTTATCCTATGTTAACTGTTACATAGAAGAAGAAAAATGTGCAAAATACTCAAAACAGAAAGTATATCCTTTTTGGGGAATGGATGAAACAGCTATTGTTGGACCAATACCCTTAGATAAACTAAAAGAAAAAACAAACTGTTAAATGTTCGCACACTTAGATCAAAAAGCAACTCTTTGGAAAATGACCTTTAGCCAAGGAAAAAATATCCTTACTTTCGTAATTGTACTTCTTTTGTTCTATCTATTAAATGCATCCATGGCAGTTTTTGTAAGAATAAAATATATAGATAATATATTTGATATAATTGCACTTTACACACAAGGATTCTACCAAACAGTCGGTGCGTTTGGATTCATGTTAACTATTATCGTTAGTCTCTTAACTGCATTTCTGTTTACTTTATTATTATTTAGAGCAACAGTCACAAAATCTGGTATGAACAAAAAATTAACTTTCTTTGGATATTTGGGCTTATTTTTTGGCTTCTTTGTTTCCGGTTGTCCAACATGTGGACTGGGATTACTAGCAATCTTTGGACTAGGAGCAAGTGTCATTGCTTTACCTTTTGGCGGAAAAGAAATCTCAGTAATAGCAATAATAATTTTAGTTTGGATAATAAATGCAATTTCTAATAAAATATTATTCTGCGAAGTTGCAAATGTTCAAACTGAAAAAAAGAAAAAGTAATTAATGCTGCTCAAAATGCATATTCTTTCTATTCTCCCAACAATGATATCCACAAGAAGGACAATCGTTCGGACACAAATATGAATCTTTATTATTCACTACATCTAAAAAATCCAAGGCAGCAAAGGGTAAACCCATCCCAGGCGTTGTTCTACAAGTATCTAAGCTTTCCCTAACAATAAAATTTGGAAGATTAGCCAATTCTAAAATAGCATCTTTTAAATCTCTTCTTCTAGTTGTTGTTCTAAAAAAAGTATCTGGAAACTGTGAAGCAATCTTCATAACCTTACCGACATATTCTTCTGAATAGAAATCTCCACTTGCATGAAATCTAAAATATTTTGGATGCACCTTTTCTATTTCTACACACATACTCTCAACGAAATCTGACCTCTTTGATGCTTCAAATCTTTCCATTGCTCCCCTTTTAACATTTTCAAAAACAAAATTTCCCTTTAGCGCATAACAAACTGGTTTTCCATTATCTCCTTCTAAACACCATTTTGTCGGAGTACATGTTTTAATTGGAGGAAGATTAAATAAAAATACTTCCGACCCCATCTTTAAGTTACCTTTTATTAATAGATTTTTAACCATAAAAACAAACCACCTAAATACTTTATAAATTTATAACTAAATTCATTATCTATATTTAATTAAAAATAATTCTGAGTATATGAATCAACAATTTGTATAAAGTTTGCAGGAGTAAGACTAGCTATAATCCCATTGATATTATACCCTGCCCTATAAACAAATGCTGCAACTGTAGAGGTGCTTTCATAACCAACAAGAATTATAATGGGATATTTATTCAAATTAAAAATAGTTGAATAATATTTTGCTCTAATGATTTTTGCAAGAGGGTCAGTATTATAATTATCATCATCTGAATAAACCATAGCTATGCCATTATTATATGCCCATTGTTTAAATTCTGGTTTACTAAAAACATTATCTTCTGCTGCCTTACAAAGAGGACACCCGCTACGAGCACCAATATTAAGAATATAATAATTTTTATTTAATTTCGCCATTAATTCTGCGGCCACTAAGCTAGAAGGACTATAACTCCACTCACCAGCAATAACTCCTGAAACATTAGTAATAATGACTCTCTTTGCAGAACATGAAGCATTATTTCCTCCATTTGATCCAAAACATTGCCAAGTAGAGGTAGCCTTTCTTGCAGGAAATTGAGGAACAGAAGAAACACTCCCAGAAGCACAAAAACCGTTAGAACCAAAACCACTATCATTCATTGTATAAGATCTATTTGCACTTCCACAAGCACCATCTACCGGATTAGGAACATTCAATGCAAAAACTCTGAAAGTTACACTATTTGAAATACCTACATTATTCAATGTATCGCTACACTTAACTGAATAAGAATATAATCCCACAACTAAATTAGAAACTAAGAAAGTATTATTTATTGTTTTAAGAATATTTGAAGAGGTGTTTACAACATTTTCTCCAGAATAAAGAGTACAATTTGATATATTATTTTCATCTGAAACAGTAAAGATTACTTCTCTAGATGTTAAATTGTTTGATCCAACAGGATACAAATATACAATAGGAATAGAACTATCTGAAACTGCTGGAACCTCTTGAACTTCTTTTTTAATAGAAACATAAATAGTATAATTCTGAGTACTTCCATCTGAAGCAGTCACAGTATATATAACCGGACTAGAGAAATCTCTAACTATTCCAGCTATGGGCTGTATTGTTGCATTTGCAGAAATCTGAATTGAAGGAGTTAAAGAAGTGATATCCCGATCATCTTCAAATCTAATATAAATTATATGTCTTAATTCATCTATTTCGCCTAAAACATAACCAATACTAAAATTTAATATTTTCTTCTGAGGTTTATCTGCAAAAATATTCAAAAATGATTCCCACTCACTTATTGGTGCAGATTGATTTACACTAACATTTTCACTTTGATTAACTAAAATAACATTCATGTTATCATCAAAGGTATACTCTAATGCTGGCACTATGGAAACTTCTTCAATTACACAAGGCTGGATGGAATTAATATTAATCTTTGGACATTCCTTTTCTCCATCATCATCCTTAACAACAGAAATAATTTCCATTCTTAAAAAATTAGTATCATTAAAATCAATTTGATAAGTATGAAAAGCTCCAGGAGCCAAACCATAATTAGAAGAATATTCAATAAAATTACTATCAGAATAGATCGTAAAATTAAGCCTATTCAAAATAACATTCTCCAAATCTCTGCTAATATAAACTTTCAATAAGTTATTCTCACTATCTAAACAAGTATACTCTTTTTGAGTATTTACAACCAGCCCTAACTTTTCACAACCACCGGAGGTTATTTCCTGAACTACTTGACTTTGAAAATCTTCATAAAGAGGAGCTGTCTGTTCAGAAGTTTGATCTTTAGAAACTATAAAAAAAATTGCCCCAATTATTATAAATAATAAAGCAAAACCCCCAATTAAATAATAAAGAAGGTTGTCTTTTTTAGGTAAAGGAGCTTCACTTGGTTTAGCTGAATAAGTTATAGAAGGTCTTGGAAAATTAGGCGGACTCCTATTTGGCACTCGTGCAGAAAAATTACCTCTTTGATCCATAGGAAAAATAAACTAAAAGACGTTATAAATATATCGTAAAACTATCTAAATTCAACACCCAATTTCTTTAGTGCGTTAATGTGTGCCTGCATAATTGCTTCGACAGTTCCAGCCATTTTAACAAGCTCATTTCTTTCAGCAATTAAAGTATTCAAAGCACCCTTATGAAAACCAATTTCTTCCACAGGAGACATCTGATTAGATTTAGGTTCTTCCTTCTTAACTAATGAACTCAATGAATCTTCAAGTCTTTTCTCATCATATGCCATTAAATAGTTCAAGAAAGACAGTTAATAAAGATTTGGAATAAAATTACTTAACTAAAATATAACATAATCTATTAGTAGGAGAACTATATCGACTAGTATCTCTTTCTGAAGCACGAACATACTTTTCAGCATTATAAGATTTTGATACTAAATTATTCAAATGGGATAAACCTACAAATGCACTGCAAGCTACAACTGAAACTAATAGCATTGAATTTCCTGCTCTATAATTTGTTTGTGCTTTTTCCATTCGGAAAAAATAGAAATAAACCTTTTTAAAGATTATGGAAAACAAAAACAATCAAATTTAAAAATGCACAAAAGATATTAATAACATGGAAAGAAACTACGTTGAAGAAGTTTTCAAAAAACAAGCTGGCGAGAAAGTCTGTCTTAAAGGATGGGTTTACGACGCTAGGGATTTGAAAAAAGTAAGATTTATTGTCCTTAGAGATATTACTGGAAGAGTCCAAGTAACTGGAGTCCAGAGTGAAACACCCGCAGAAGCTTTCGAAGGTTTAAACGGAATCTCCAGAGAATCTGCTGTTGAAGTTATTGGTACCATTAAAGATTGCAAACAAGCACCTGGCGGAAAAGAAATTGCTCCTGAAAAAATAACAATTTTAGCAATGGCTGCAAATCCTATCCCTATTGACGTTTCTGATTACTCAAAAACAGAACTACCAATTAGACTTGACTGGAGATTCTTAGACTTACACAGAGAAAAAACTCAAGCAATTTTCAAAATACAATCTACATTGATGACTGCATTCAGAGAATATATGGTTCAAAAACAAAATGCCCTAGAAGCTGCATTTCCATCCATAATTGGAGCGTCCAGTGAGGGCGGAACAGATGTTTTCAAAGTGAAGTATTTTGAAAAAGACGCATTCTTATCTCAATCTTGTCAATTGTATAAACAAATGTTAGCTTGTTCTATGGAAAAAGTTTTCACAATCTTCACAGTTTGGAGAGCAGAGAAACATAATACTACAAGACATCTAAATGAATGCAGACAAATGGATTTTGAAATGGCCTTTGCTAGTGATATGAAAGTTATGAAAATTATGGGTGAATGTACTCAATATATTGTTCAAAAAATAATTGATACAAATGCAAAAGAATTGAAAACACTTGAAGTAGAACTTAAAGTTCCTGCAACAAAATATATGACTTTCGCAGAAGTTACAGACCTAATGAAAAAAGAAGGAGTTCATATGGGCAAAGATGATTTAACAGGAGAAGCTGAAGAGAAACTTGGAGAATTATATCCTGACACAATTGTTTTTGTACACGAATGGCCACTTTCAGGAAAACCTTTCTATATTATGCCTAAAGATGAAAATCCAAATGCAGAATTAGCAAATGGTTTCGATGCAATCTACAAAGGAATGGAAATTACGTCTGGTGGACAAAGAATCCACTTACCAGACTTACTTATTGAAAGATTAAAAATCAAAGGATTAAATCCTGATCAATTCAAAGATTACATTGATTCATTTAGATATGGAGCTCCACCACATGCAGGCTGGGGAATGGGTGTAGAAAGATTAACAATGCTACTTCTTGGAATTAAAAATATAAGAGAAGCTGTTCTTTTCCCAAGAGATAGAGATAGATTAACACCCTAAATATATTCTCAATATACTAAATCTATAAAAAGGCACCTTACTACTTTCTGCAATGCCATCATTTAAATCTGATGAATTGAATAATAGACCTGCAAGACCCGTACCTACAACACAGGAAGAAGTTGAAAAATTAAGAATTATAGATGAAGTTTGTGCAGACAATCATAGAAAACACTGCTTACCAAGATTGCTTGTTAGAGCAGAAGGAAGAAAAAGTCTTATCGAAATAATTCCAGAATGCCCCTATACGCAAGATGGTTGTCATGGAAATGACTGGTGTGCTTGTAGAGATTATCTTTATAAGAATAGTACAGCAAGATATGTTGCACAAGGAAAGTCAGTAGAAGAAGAAGAATGGGTGCTAGGAGTTCACGATAAACATCCAGAAACATATCACCATGCATTGGAAGTATTCTCAGCAAATGGCGGCGGAGAGCTTTTTGCATATGCTTGGGAATATTTAGGGATAAGAGACGTAAAAAGCTTAACAAGATTATGCGTTTACACTGTTTTAGACACCGAACCAATTACAGATCCTAAATCTTCTAATTAATCCTTGCTTCCATTCAAAAAGCTTATAAGACTGAGTTTTCTAACTAAAAAATACAACTTGATTAAAATTAAAATTTACACAAAACAAGATTATCAAGACCAATAACCAAAACAACAAGAGTTATCTTTCTTAGATTTAGAATTCTTAACACCATGTCTTGTTAAAAATTGTCCACGAATATATCCTGTTTCGTCTCGACTAGACATCCCACCCAAAACGCTAAGAATAGTACACATACCATTTAATTCCCTACTTTTAGTACCATCATCTGGACCAACATCTATACCTCTTTTAATTACTAATTTTTTATTCCATTTCCAACCACTAGATTCAAATCCATAAAGCGTATTCAAAAAATCAGTAGCAGACAAAACAGGGATATCAGCAACCATTTGTACAAACCGTTTGGAAACCTTATCGCCGTACTCTCGATTAACAACACCATATACCTTCTCTAAAATTTGATCATTTAAATCCGAAGATGTTGCTCCCCTACCGCTGTAAAATTCTGGCCTATCAGACATTCCTGCCTCTCGAACTATTTCTCTTGCCCCCATCTTTACTTCTAAATTCCCACCCATAAAAAACACAAAATCTCCTTATTTTTAAAGATTCGTATATGCAATCCAAACTCTTAAAAAACCATAAATCCTGTCTAAAATATGGCATACACCTGGCACCCGGTAAATGAAGAAGAAAAAGAAGAAATTAGAAAAAACGCTAAAAATCTTCTTGACGAATTCTCATCTAAGCTAAATAAAATAGAAACTTCCGAACCAAAACCAGAAGATAAGGAAAACTTGAGACCAGAGGGAACTGGCTGGAAAACTAATAATAATTTCAGAGAAACTATGATGAACAACGCACCAATGGTTGAAGACGGATTAATTATAGCTGAAACAGGGAAGTGGAAAAAATGAATCTTGAACTAGAAACACTCAGAGAAAAAATAACTGGAGTAGACAACGAAATTCTAGAAATACTCGAAGAAAGAATGGAATTAGCTAAAGAAATAGCTGAAATAAAAAAAGAAAGCAATATGCCCTTGGAAGACGCAAAAAGAGAAGATGAAATAATTAGACAGAGAAAACTTCACACTTCTCTAGATGGCGAATTTGTAGAATCTCTAATGAAAGTAATTATTAAAGAATCTAAAAAAGTAAAAACAGAAATTATGGAGAAAGAAGAATGAGCATTTTAATATCAAACCCCCAAGAAGTTGAAAGAAAAATAGAACAAATGAAGAAAGACGGGGCAAAAAATCTTCAAATCCTAACTGATTTTGATAGAACTCTTACAAAGGCATTTGTTAACGGAGAACCAATACCTTCGATAATGAAACTTTTGAGAAGTGGAGCTTATATCAGTCCAGAATATAACGATGCTGCCGATGCTCTTTCAAAGAAATATCACCCAATAGAAATAGACCTGACAATACCCTATGATGAAAGAAAGAAAGCCATGGAGAAATTAAAATGATGAACCAAAACTCTTTTAAACTCAAAATAACTAGTAAAAATAGACTTCATACTTTAAGTCCCCGGTATGACTCTTCGGAGGAATGCCGGGTTTCCTATTCACTAATTTTTGGAGGTTTTTATGAATAATAAAGCAATTTTCTTCTTTGATGCAAATAATTGGTACCATAATGTAAAAAGAAACTACAATCCTTCTGAGATAGATCCATTAAAGTTGGTTAAGTTTCTATGTGATATTAAAAAATATAACTTAATAGAAATAAGATGGTATGCTTCAATCCCTAGCATTTCAGACGGAGAAAACATGTATTACAAACATATAGCTTACCTAGAATCTTTAGAAAAAAAGGGAATTAAACTCATTACCCGAAAGTTACAGAAACTTTCTAATAAAGAAATTTTAAAGAAAAAGCAAGAAACAATAAACAATTTAGATTTATGTGATAGCTGCCAAAAACTAGTAGAAGCTAATTTTCTAGATTTAGCAGATATAAAAAGAAAAGAAAAAGGAGTTGATGTTGGAATTGCAGTAGATATGATTAATGAAGCAATAATTAACGAAAGATGTGATGTTTGTATTTTAATTTCGGGAGATGCGGATTTTATCCCTGCATTAAATATTCTAAAATCCAAAAATAAAGAAATATTAACTGCAATGACTCCAAAAGGATATTCTAAAGAATTAATTGACAATTTCCCATACTTTATTTTGAAAAATGAAACACTTATGAGATGTTTCAAAGATTATCCCGGGAGAACAATAAAATGAGCATCTCACAAAAAGTCAAAGACATAAAATCTGGAAAGCTAACTGCTATGCAGAACGTAAATAATTTTCTTAAAGTTATAGATGAAAAGAATAAAGATCTGAATATATTTTTGCACTTGAATTCTGAAGCTATGAAGCAAGCTGAAGAAATAGACTTAAAAATTAAAAATAAACAATCAGTGGGCAAACTTGCAGGACTCTGTGTTGCTATGAAATCATGTATTTCTGTTAAGGGACTGGAAACAAACTGTGCTTCAAAAGTTCTTGAAGGATATCTATCTGCTTACGATGCAACTGTTGTTAAGAAATTAAAAGACGAAGATGCAATTATTTTAGGAATGGTAAATATGGACGAATTTGCCTGCGGTGGCTCTGGTGAAACATCTGCTTTCGGTCCAACTAAGAATCCTGTTAATCCCGAATTAATCCCTGGAGGAAGTTCCTCTGGTTCAGCTTCTGCGGTTGCTGCAGACATGTGCGATTTTGCTCTAGGTTCTGACACTGGCGGTTCAATTAGAAATCCTGCCTCACACTGCGGAATAGTCGGACTTAAACCAACCTACGGGGCAGTTTCACGTTACGGATTACTAGATATGTGCATGTCTTTCGATTGTATTGGACCTTTAGCAAAAACACCTGAAGATGCTAAAATAATCTTTGACATAATAAAGGGACAAGATAACTTTGATTCTACTACTAAGACAATAGAAGCTCCTAAGTTAAAGAAACAATATACCATAGGTTTAGTTGATGTTGAAAAATACGCAAAACCCGAAGTTAAGAAACTAATTGAAGAAAAAACCGAAGCCCTTGCTAAAAAGCACGGCTACACGATAAAGAAAGTTCATTTACCTCTAGATATTTCTTTAGAGACCTATTATCTTTTAGTTTACGTTGAGTTCTTCTCTACTACTAGAAAATATGACGGAAGAAGATTCGGAAAGAAAATCGAAGACTTTGCAGGACACGAAGTTCTGAGAAGAATTTTCGGAGGTTCTGAGATCTCTAAAGCAGAATATCACGGAAAATACTACAGAGAAGCTTTGAAAGCAAGACAATACATTAAAGAACAATTTGAAAAGATTTTCCAAGACGTTGACTTAATTATTTTACCAACTGTTCCAAGAACTGCACACAAGATTGGAGAAAACATTTCCGTTGAAGAAATGTACGCCTATGATATTTTTACAACACCTGTAAACATCGCAGGACTTCCAGGACTTTCCGTTCCAGCTGGATTAATTGCACACGATGGTGTCAGTCCTGATGGCCAGAACAAAAAACCAATTGGATTACAGATTCTAGCACCTCATTTCCATGAAGATTGGATCTTTGATGTAGCTGGGAAAATTTAGAATGACAAAAATAGAAATTGATACACTGGACGAAATTAAAGATTCTTTAGATGAAATAGCAAATAGAGTGGGAGATATACAAGGTCCATCGGTAGAATTAGATATTGAAAAACACAAAAATACCATGCGTATGCAAGAAAGACAGTTGATGATTCAAGAAAGACAAACAAATATTCAAGAACAACAAACAATAATAATCAGGAGACAAACAAAACTCTCTTGGATTTTAACACTAGCAACAATCGTTTTAGCCATTGCAGCTTTTCTTCAAACAACATTTAATATTATAACCATCCCGGTGGAAGTATATAAATCCTTTATAAATTTAGGACTTATTGCGACTATTATATTTTTTGGAGGAATATTTTTACTCCTTGCATTAATGGCGGGAATAATATGGCTAGTTCTCGTTACAATAAAAGAAAAATAGAGAATAAACTGCGGATAGTGAGCAAACTAACTTTTTAAATTATTCAAATCTTCCTTAAAATTTTTAAACCAACTCTCTTTATTTTTTTGTCCACATTTCATTTCGTGTTTTTCAGTTTCTTTTTTTGTTTTAAACTCTTTATTGCAATATTCACACTCCCAAATAACATGTTTCTTACTACTTTTTTTAATATCGTTTGATTCTAACTTTTGTATTATTTCCTCAACCTTTTCATTATCAATTTCATACCCAAACTCAAATTCCAAAGGACCGACAGTCTCATCTATATTTCTATATCTTACTTTTAAAATCTGAGCATCAGAACTTCCACGAGACAATTTAATTTCGGAATCATTAGTTTGCCTAGCCCGAGCATTATACTCAGTTATCATTCTATTATATAAATCGTTAACCTTCTTACCAGTGCCATCTAGCACCTCTGGAGATTCCAAAACATCCAAAATCCCAGTAACATGAGTTTTAACAAACCAAGTAGGACGATTACGACTATCAGCCATAAGTAATTCTATCAACTCAAGTCCAAACTCATACTTTCCTGCAATTCGCGTTATATCTTTTGAATGCATCATAAAAAACTAACAAAAAAACCCTTTTTAAGAATTTATATACAAAACTATTTAATGAAATTACTTAGCTTCATCTTTTTTAATAGAAAAATACAAACCAAAAACACCAGTTATGAACATAACCACGCCTATTAAACTCCCGACAATCCCGGAATTACCAACCACATCTCCAGTAAATCTAGGTATTGTGATTAAAGCCCCGAGTGCAACTGCAAAAACAGAAACAGCAGAAGCTAAACCAGGACCTAAATAATAAACACGCTGCCCTTCTTTTTTCACATATGCCGAAATTCCCCTACCAACTTTTGCAGCCAAATCTCTAGTTTGCATAGCCTGCTCATTATCACCTATCCTTTCATAAAGAACAGCTGCATCTGAATAACATTTTTTAGCACGATCATATTCTTCTCTTCTAATGCTGCGCTGGGCGACATCAAGTCTATCCTTAATAGAAGCCATTACTCCCTTCCGTTCTCCTGGAGAAACATACTGTTTAGTTGCAATTTCTTTTGCCATATTGATTAAAAATTACTTAGTCCTCTGCCTTTTAATATCTTTCTACCAACTTTAGAATCTTTAATCTTTTTATATTTTTTAGAAACCTCTGCACTAAATTCTTTAAACATAGAAGAATTAAGCCTAACAAAAGACCGAATAGTATAGGTCAATCCTGAATTCTTATCCTTCAAATAAAGATAACCTAATAATGCACCAATAAATGCTCCAATACTATCAATGATCAAATCAGTCATAGTATCGTATAAACTATTATCTTGCGTAGTCAAACCAAAAATTTGATCCAAAGAAAATTCAAAAATTTCCCAGATAGCACCAGCAGCGACAGTAAAAGCGAATGCAAAAAGACAAATTAAAAAAGGTTTAGCATGAACTTTATTTCCCTGTTGTAAATAAAGCATAATAACAAACCCCACAATACCTATTGAAACTGCAGAAAATCCATGTAGAAGAACATCCCACCACCAAAATAAGGCATAAAATTTCTGAATATCACCCAAATACAGAGTTAAATAAATAAAAATCAAGATCCACATTTCAAATTCTTCAGGAAGATAAATATTATATCTCCTTTGAAAAAGAATAGGTAAAATAGTTAAAACTAAAGCCGCGATAATTGCCATAAGTGCCAACCAATTTTGATAGTAAATTTCAGCAAAAAGTGCAACAATCAAAGCAACCCAAATTACCCACTGTAAAACTTTTTTTGCTAACCTCAATTTTGAAAAACGCATATCCAAACCAAATAAATCAATATTATAAAACTATCGCAATTAAATATAAAAAGATAAAAATACGCAAAAAACAATGACAAACACTGAAAATCTTGAAATAATCGCAATAGAAAACCTACCTAAGGAAGGAGAATTCCAAATAGTTCAAATACTTATAAACGGAGAACTAATAATGTACTGCGCTCACAATGATCATTCCGAGATGCTAGAAACAATCCTAAGAAAATATGAAATTCGCCCCATCAAAAAAACAATAACAACAATGCTAGGAGAAAAAGATCTTCCAGAATTATCTGGAAAGAAATACACAGTATTAGGAATGGGTAGAGCAAAAATAAGCACAAGCACAAACCAATTTCAACTTCCCTACGACAGAAGTAAAGATTATAACATCGGACCAGATTACACTTTCAGAAAAATATTAGAACGCCAATTTTCAGATTGGAAAATAGGAACTATATAACTATTTTTTATTCAATTCAACTAAAACTTTTTTTATGTCTAAACCATGTACTGCACAACCCTGTTCTAAAGTTTCCATCATAGCAAAATGACAACCGCAGCAACCCATACCCATATTCAATAGTTTGGAAACTGAATCAGGATTAGTTTTCATAACTTCCATGATAGTCATTTCGCCAGTAACTTTTTTAATAGATTTACGACTACTCTTTTTAGAAGATTTTTTCTTAATAACCATAATTAATCATTAAAATATTCGTCTTCAGCTTCTTCCAAAGTCTTGCCTTCTTCCTCTTCTAATTCTTCTTCGCACTCTGCTTCATTTCTGAAAGCACAAAGATGTTTTTTGTACGCTGCCATTTTACCTCCTATAAAATAAAACACTTTGAACTTTAAATATCTTAGGTTACACTGTTTACTATACTTAATCATTTCTCTTGGACATAAATCTAATAAAAGCAAAAATAATACCTATACCCACAAGAACGTAAACCATCGTAAAGATTTTTGAAATGGGCGTTGTAGGATAAAAATCACCATACCCTACAGTAGTCAGAGTCATTACGCAAAAATAAAGAGAATCTAGCCATCCCCAACCTTCGAAATGATGATAAAATA
>CAYYKU010000012.1:0-17376 GCA_964440825.1 Candidatus Woesearchaeota archaeon | reverse complement strand
TGCGCCCAATAAAGATAATCCTAAAATAGAAAATAAGGCAATAATCATATATAGGCCAACACCATTCTTCAAGTTTCTTCCAATTTCAGCAGTTTGCTCTAATTCATCCTTACCTGATTTGATTATTACTAGAGTAGATGTCAAAATAAAAATAATCTCTATTAGATACAATCCAATCGAAACTTGTATCCAATAAGGAGAAACCATGCTTTCACCTTGGCCAAATAAACTTAAAGCACTACCTAGACCAAAACTCCCCGAACTTCCCTGTGAAGCTGCCTGCGTTGCTTTTGTAACAGTGCCTAAAATAGAAGTAATCATTCCAGATAAACCCACAATTATACCTGAAAGCAAAGGAGCTAAAAAAGTCATGTTAGATTTCATATCTGAAATAATGTCTGCAAGTAAATCAGTTAACCTCTCATCAATCTTCCTTATATTCTTTACATAATCTGAAATAGACATTAAACTTCTTGCAGCTACTTGTAAACCTTTTTTAGAAGATTCAATTAAAATCCTCATAGAAGTTTCAATTAAATGTGAAGGGTAAAAAACAATTGCTCCTCTTTTTGGATTAAACAATGCATTCTCAACAGACATACCTAATTGTTGAATATTTTGATTTACTAATCTAAAAAATCCTTCAGTAGAAGTCCCTTTAACTGAATCTAAAACTTTAGCAAAAGCGATTTCAGGTGGCATACCATCTCCTAATCTATTTCCTAATTGAAATAAAGAAGAAGTAAATTCTGCCTCTACCTCTTTATACTTTTCTCTTTCAACAAGAAGTTTCTTTGTTCTTTCAGAGTTACCAATAATAAAAACAAGAGCAATTGAAAGGGGCACAAGCAAAGATAATAATAAAGATAAAATACCATTAGGACCTATCATTGTTCCACTTACTTCTTTAATCCCAAACATCCCAGTAGTTTTTCCCAAAACACCCAAACCTACGCTCCCCCAAAGAGGATCTAAAGGAAGATTAAGCCAGCTAGATAAAGGAGTATACATCCACAATAAAGGAAGAATCCCTAAAATAAATAAAGGCGAACAAATTAAAGCAGCTTTAATATATGGCGCATTAGTATCATATAAATAATATAAAGGATTTCTTTGTAAAAGACTCGCCTCACCATATCCTCCTGGCCTTTCTAAAACAACTTTATTTGTCATAAACAAAACAAAAAAAGGAACCAATAAATTAAAAACAACAAAAAGATGATACCATTTAATCCCACCACCCATCATAGTTGTTGCTAAAGGCAAAATTGCTAAAGATAAAGTAGGTAAAACAATACCCAACATATAAATATTTGTTAAAGGAGATTTAACATTATGAGTGTATTTCAACATCTTCTCATAAACACCATCTAAAATAACTTGCAAAGATTTTTCCAAAAATGCAACTCTTCTAGATTCTGAAGGTTCATATAAACTAGATTCAATTAAATGAAAGGCCTCTATAAACTCTAATGAAAAATCTCTCCATGTTTCTAAATAGTGATCTATACTATCTTTTACAGTAGAGTATCTACCAACTTGGACATCCCAAAAAACTTTTCTAAAATCCAAAGCCAAAGGCTCATCTAAATGTTGAGCAGCAAATGCAACTGCTTTTTCAAAATTACTTGTATGCTTCATATAAATAACAATATACAAAATTGCAGGCACCATCTGAGAAGAAGCTTTTAATCTCCATTCAATCGCCAACTTCTGAGGATAATTATAAGTATAAAAATAAATAAATACAGAACCAACTATAAATAAAAATAACAACATAGAAGGAAAATTTTGTAATCCAGCTTCGGTAGCTAACAACCAATAAGAAATAATTCCTATAAAACCTAAAAAGAAAGTTAACAAAAAAGTCATTGCGGAAAAACCTGCAGCTTCATCTGGAGTAATATTTAGATGCGCAATATCAATATACTTTTGAAATTTTTCTTTATCTTTTTTAGAAGCAGTTATATGAACTAAATTCCCAACATTCTTACACCATTTTTCATAACCAGTATATTTTTGAGCAATTCCTTTTCTAAATTCCTGATACGATTTACTATATTCCTGAACATCTAAATTACCTTTATCAAAAGCATTTACTTGCCCACCTAATTTAGATTCGTACTTCCTTAGAATTTCATCTGTACTAGGCCTACCTACCATCTTTTACATACAACAGTTTACGACTATATAAATATTTAGAATAAAAACTCGAGAGCCCCAGATAAATCCGAGGCAAAGCATCTCGAGCTGTACATAAATAACGAGAAATGAGTGTTTTTAAAGATAATGGAAACCTTATTTTTTCTTTCTGCTCTTAATAGATAACTTAGAAATTTTCCTAACAACAACTTTTTTATTAATCTTTCTATTTTTAACCCAAAAACCAAGTGCAATCAAACCAATTAAAATTAAAGCTCCTCCAATCCAAGACGAAGTTGTATTTGACAATCCAATTACATTTCCAGTTACATTAGTAGAAAGGAAAAAAGAGCCACCGACCAAACCTAAAATTGCAGAAGTTGCTGTGACTTTTGAGGATAAATCCTTTTCAGAAGAATCTTCTTCCAAATTACGCCTTAATAAATATTCTTTCCTTTCCTTTTCACGTTTACGCATTCTAGCCTGAGCCCTAACATACTCTTCATGTCCAACACTTCCTTTTGGATAGAAACCTGATTCAGAAATACCTGGAGAGGATGGACCTGATTCAACTAAAAAATCTTCTGAATTACCTAACCGTTTTCCTAATGAATGAAAAAAAAGATTTTAACTCATAACCTGTTGCAGCCAAGATGCCTTCTTGTTTATAAACATCTTTTAAAGTTCGCATATATTCTCGAGTTAATTCTCTTTCAGACATCTCATGAACTCTCTCTTTTTTCATTTTTTTATTACTCTCTGTCTATTAATAAATCTTCCTACAAATTCATACGCTTGCTTTCCTTATCTAACCATTTTTTCCATTCTGGAAAAACTCTATTGGAATCTGGCAATCCAATCTCAGCCATTATCTTTTCAGATATTTGATGAAATGCATTATTTGAACGAACAGTAAATTCAGCTTCAAGCAATTCAGGATTCTCAGTTTTCTCTGCATACGAAACAGTTTCTTCTTTTATCTTTTGTCTCAAAGTAATATTATCCCAAACAGCATCCCAATTTCCAGCCCAACCCTTAACATTAGAAGCAATATCTTTTATAATTTCAGAATCTCCATTAATCAAATCATCAGTTGGTTTTAATTTATCTTCTTTAACTTCATACTTCAACAAATCAACAAACCCCCCTTCAGCCAAAGGATCCTTAGTCCAATGTTTTCTAACTTCAGAAATACTCAAAACTCTTCTCCAAGATTTCATTCCATCTGGAGACTTTACCGGATTTGCAACTAAAATACAATCAGTAGCTTTAAAAGAAGTTACTGGAACTCCTAAATCATTTACAACTCTATCAAAAATACCATAAGGTGATGCACCATGAATTGTACCTGCTACCACATTTGCTAATGCACCAATTCTCATCGCTTCATACAAAGCCTTAGCTTCTCCACTTCTGATTTCACCAACTATCAAAGAAGAATCACCAAGTCTTAATGATGCCCTAATTCCCTCTTCAGCAGAAACTTCTGTAGTCTCTCCAGTCAATGCACTTCTAACTTTCATAGATAAGATATTGTAGTCTAAATCTCTTAAAGCATCAACAGGGAGTTCGGGAGTATCTTCAACAGTAATAACTCTATAACGAGGCATAATTTCTAACATCAACGCACCTAGAACAGAAGTCTTACCAGATGAACGAGTACCTGCAACCAACAAAGTTCTTGCACCATCAATTAAAAAACTCATTACGCCCGCACCCAACCCATCAATCATTTTATTCTTAATAAACAGGGGAAGAGTCCAAGGCTTTGTTCTGTGTCTTCTAACTGAATAAGCCAAGCCGCCAATAGATAGGGGTTGTTGAATTATAGCAACTCTCGCACTCATATCACTCAAACTTAAATTTGTATCAAGAATCGGGTTTGCTTCATCTAATGCACGACCAGATAACATCCTAAATTTAGCAGCCCAAGATTCTACATCTTCCTGTGATAAAACTAAATTAGAAGAACATTCCTCATAATCATTATGTCTTATAAAAACCCGAGATAATGCAACTGGAGCATTCAAAGAAATATCTTGTATTTTCTCATCCTGTAATAAAACTTCTAAAATTCCAAATCCGATAGTATATCTAACTAAGATACGAGCAAGCCTACTTAAATCCGGATAAGTTAAAGTAATATTCTTACTATTCGCTAAATCTTGCAATAAATCACGTGCAACATTAAAGAAAACTTGCCTTGTTCTTTCAACATCGCTAAATTCTTCCTGTGTTGGCCTATGTTCAATTAAAACATTTCTTGCCAAATTAAGAAGCACATGGTGTTCTTCTCTAAGAGAATATTCTGGAGGGGACAAACTATAAATTAATTTAGCTTTATTAGGTTCTTTAAAAATAGTAACAGTACTTTTATCATCTCCTGTTGCAATTTCATACTGATCAATAATCTCTGAATCTTCAGGAACCTTAGCAATCATTCTAGTAAAAGTAAAGTTAGGCATAATATCTGGTCTGAAAATTTTTGAATAAATTTCTCTATTATCTGAATACCCTTGCTCAACTAAAACATGATATTTTTTTATTAAAGACAAATTATCAAAATAAGAAAATACTTTTTCTAATAACCAAATATACTGCTTATTATTTGCACCTTTTGAATTTGAAACATTCTCAGCTACAATGGTTGCTTTCAAAAACCGGTATGCCTTCAAAGGATCATATTTTAATAAAGTGTTTACAAGATAATTAAGAGTGTTATATGCTTGCGGATAATTAGGTAACGAAGAAAGCTTATCTCCTGAAAGAATTTGCTCCTGTTTAATCAAAAAATTATAAATCCCTGCAACTTCTACAAGCATTTGAACCTGACTAAAATTATAAGAATAATTTCTCTGCTGCACTAAAACAACCCGAGTAATATTTGAGTTTTCAGCAAGTGCATCAATTGTTCTTGCCATAACTTCTGCAGAATCAGAAATAGAAGGAACAGCAGCATCCCCCAGATAATTAATATACATTACATTCTCACCGGACT
Source organism: Candidatus Woesearchaeota archaeon (assembly GCA_964440825.1). Classification (GTDB taxonomy): domain Archaea; phylum Nanobdellota; class Nanobdellia; order Pacearchaeales; family GW2011-AR1; genus CABMGO01. Next base: position 12,236 of record CAYYKU010000012.1, on the reverse strand, counting down.
CACTAATTACTTCATAAGAATACAATGCCGTCTCTGGCTTAAACATCATTTTACATCACTCGCCTCATAAATAGAATAATAAATGCTACATTAAAAAGATTTGTATATAGAAGATAACATGAGCAAACTCTTATAAATACCAAAATTATATAATATAAAAGATGGATGACCCGCAACAAGATAATCAACTCCAATATATTCTCTCCGATTTAGGAACCCGTATGAGAGACATGGAAGAAAGAACAAGTTCTCTAAAAGAAAGACTCAAACTAATAAATACTAATATGATTGATTCTAAAGAGGAAATAGAACAAAGAGTTTTAGCAATAGAAAAACAAAATGCTCTTTTGGCAAAAGATATAGAAAAAATAAACAATACTATTCAAAACATTTTATCTGAAACAAATAATTTTGTAAGAAAAGATGAAATAATCCTAGTAGAAAGAATGTTAAAAGATTTTCAACCATTAGAATTTGTGAGGAAAAAGGACCTAGAAGAATTTCAAGAAAAAAAGAAAGAGACTCAACAAAAAATGGAAAAGATAGAAGAGATTATTAAAGAAGATAAAAAATCGAATCCAAAAGAAATAAAAACTAGAGAAACCGCAGAGTAGTATGATTCAGGTGAATAAAGTTGTTCAAATGCAACAGCAAGGGATGTCAGATAATGACATTGTAACTACCCTAAAAAACGAAGGCGTTTCTCCAAAAGATATTTCTGATTCAATGGCGCAAGCAAGAATAAAAATGGCAGTATCACAAGAAGAACCTACAACCGCAGCAAATTCCCAGCAACCGCAATATGCTCCACAAGAACAGCAGTATGCACAACCACCACAATATGCTCCACAAGAACAGCAGTACGCTCCCCAGGAGCAACAGTACGCTTATCCAGATCAAGGGCAACAACAGTATGCTCCACAAGAACAGCAGTACGCTCCCCAGGAGCAACAGTACGCTTATCCAGACCAAAGTGGAATGAGTATTGAAACAATAACCGAAATTGTTGACAGAATTATTGCAGAAAAATTAAAAGAAATAAATCAAAAAATAAAACCAGTACTTGACTTCAAAAATAAAGCTGAAGAAGACATTATAGATCTTAAAGAAAGATTAAAAAGAATGGAATCTATGAGCGATGCACTACAAAAAGCAGTAATTGGTAAGGTGGGAGAATTCGGACAATCGACTTCTATGATTCATCAAGACCTGGAAAACTTACATGGAACAGTTTCAAAGCTAATGAATCCTTTAATTGATAATTATAACGAATTGAAAAAATCAAACGCTTCTAAAAGATAAAAAACTATTATCAAGCTAATAAATCTAAATTAATTACTTTCCAGCTACTTTTTTAGTCAAAACAAAGCTAACAGCTGCTGCAACAACAATAAGAACAGCCACCCCAAACCAATCTTTATCAAACCAAGATTGAATAAGACTAAAATTAATTGCCCAGTTAAAAGTATAACTTGCAGAAACAGCAAATAAAATAATAACTAAAGCTACCAAAACACCAGCTACGCCTTTACTCTTTGTAAAAAATTCAGTTGCCTCTTTACCTACAAAGCTCAACATAATAAGGATCATAAATAAACATACAATAAACACAACAAACCAAGAAACATTCAACTGTGTAAACTCAACGAGATTAACATTTACAATAAAAAAAGCCGCAATAATTAAAGACAAAAATAAAGAAACCATTTTATTATCATTCAAAAGCTTTACCTTCTCCAAAAGAGCAAATACCAAAATAAAAATAAATAAGAAAGAAATTACAGGCATAACCGTATTAATTGCTGCAAGCGAAACTACCATTATTTATCTCCTTTAACAATCCAAAAGATTAATCCGCCTACACCTGCCAAAAGAACTAATCCCCAAAAGTATTCTTCAAAGAAATAAGTAAATCCGAATCCGCCGCCGAACATATCTCCCCATTCAGACCATGCCCAAATAATGACTCCTGCAGCTAAAACCCAACCGATCCAAGCACCATGTCCTTTTGTTCTTTGTTCTTCTGTTTGGAAAAAACCAACTAAAATCATAACCACTAAAAAAATAGCTAAAGCTATACCGAATCTTGGAAAGATAGTTGCAAAGAAAGTAGAAACATAATCATTAAGTAGCGAAATAAAAGCCACTGCAATAGCAATAATAGCATTTATTCCATTAACATTCTTTTGGCCTTCTTTAGAACTATCCCCTAACAACTTAGTTTTCTGTAAAATTGCAAAAATAATTGCAAAAATAATTAAAAAGGGAAATAAGTAAGAAAAGACGCCATTGTCTGCCCAAGTGTTTAATATCTGCTGTAGAGATAATGAATAAGCCATAAATTATTCTAGTATAAGGACTTTATAAATTTATCTTAACTCCAGTAAACAAAACAAATATAAAAACGAAAATACTATAAAAATTATGAAAATTCATCAAATGATAAAAACAAAGAGATCCTTCCGACAAGAATTTAAAAAACAAATTAGATTTGCAATAACTGCTGCAATTGGTTTTATAATTGCCTTCTCTTGGAGAGAAGCAGTATTTGACATGTTTCTAAACTTTACATCACGAATTTTAGATTTACCTACAGAGCACTATTCAACAAAAATTTATACTGCAATAGCCATAACTCTATTTGGAGTATTGTTAATATTTTTAACATCAAAATTACTTAAAGAAAAATAAAATTACTCACTTTTTCCAGTTCCTTTTAAGGCAACCCAAAGAACTACTGCGATAACAAGTATCAAGAAAACATTTCCAAAAACAGAAGAATCGTCAAACCAAGATTTTATTATTTCCCAACCATTTGTAACAACTAAAACAAGAATAACAACAAACAAAATTGCTAAACCTAGAACTGTTTGATTAAACCATTTAGGTAGTTTAAGCCCCTTATCTTTTTCAACCTCTCCACCTAGCCCATAAATAACAAGAACCACAAATAAAACAACTAAAGCCACAGCAAGCCAAGGAATAATATTAAGGATAATTTCCCGAGGAGTAGGTACGCCTATCAAAATTAAAGCAATAGCCAAAGAAATCAAAGCATCGATTTGAGATTTTCCCTCTCCAAAAATTTTAGATTTCTGTAAAATAGCAAAAATTAGGACAAAAACTAGTAAAAATGGTAGAATTCCCTTTGTAAACAAATCCGTTGTGAATAAATCCATAGCAAGTTAATTACATTGAATCTGAACCTTCAAAGTTCATCTCATCATCATTTTCTTTTAGTGGAATTGCATTCCTGCTAATCAATAAAACATCACCAACAGCTTTCAAAAAGTGTTGAGGAACAATAACTCCTCTAGCGCCGCCAAGAACGGAACTCATCCCAGAATCTCTGGAAACTACAATTCTCCAACCATCAATTTTGTTATCAGCAAGGTTTACCTCTTCCACAATACCGAAAAGATCTCCGGAATCTGTGAAAACTTTCCTTCCTATAACTTCACTCAGTTTTTTTATTTTCATAAATATCTGATTAAAATCCCCTTTAAATACATTTCTATAGAATAACATATATACAAAATTGCTGCTCTCGCCGAGAACATTACATTTATAAAAAACAAAACCCTAAGGAAAATATGGAAAAAGAGCAACTAAAAAAAGATTTAGGAGTTATAATTTTAGCAACGATAATTCTTGGTCTTGCTCTTTCTTTTATAGATAAAAACTGGAAAGCTACATTAATTGCAACAACAACAATTTTTATTATTTTAATGATAAATACTATTGCGAAAAAAATATTTGCCTACAATATTGAAACAGATGTAACCTTAAATTTTTGGTCAACCTATTGGTATGGATTTACGCAAATGAGTCATTTTAGAAAACCGCTCTCTATGGCTTGGCTTCCATTATTGACCTCACTAATCACGTTAGGAAATTTTATTTGGATGCCAATAATTGAATTCGATGTTTCTGCAAGACCAGAAAGAATTGCAAGACAACACGGATTATACCGATTCACAGCAGTGACTGAATGGCACATTGCATTAATAGCAGTAGTAGGAATACTAGCCAATCTTATCTTTGGAATAGGAGGATATATACTCGGTTTTGAAACATTTGCAACATGGAGTATGTTTTATGCTGCATGGTCAATAATTCCTCTAGGAAGATTAGATGGATCAAAAATATTCTTTGGAAGTAGAAAACTTTGGACATTCATGCTTTTTATTTTAGCAATGACTCTTCTTTGGGGATTAACTGTAATCTAACACCCAAAAGCTATTTAATCCCACCCCCTTAACATTTCTAAAAAGAAGATGACAACATTAACACCTAGAGATTATCAAAACTCAATTCTTGAAGTATGTAAAAAAGAATCCTGCCTAGTTATTCTGCCAACAGGTACTGGAAAAACACTAGTTGCCTTAATGCTGGCTATGGAAATATTTAGGAAAAACCCTCTGCAAAAAGTAGTATTCCTAGCGCCAACCCGCCCTTTAATTGAACAACACGTAGAATACTTCACAAAAAATCTTCCAGAAGGTTTTGCACAAATAGATCTATTCACAGGAAAAACACCAGCAGACCAAAGAAAGAAAATTTGGCAAAGAGCAGAATTTATTTTTTCAACACCACAATGTATTGCAAATGATTTAAAAAAAAGACTTTATGATTTATCAGATGTATGTCTCCTAATACAAGATGAATGCCATAGATGTTTGAAAAATTATGCCTATAATTTAATCTCTCAAAAATATAAGGAACAATCACCAAATCCCCATGTCCTAGGACTAACTGCTTCTCCAGGAAGCGACAGAGCAACAATAAAAAAAGTCTGTGATAACCTAGGAATAAATTCTGTAGAAATAAGAACAAGAGATTCTCCAGATGTAAAACCCTATCTACAAGAAAGAGAATTCGAAAAAATAGAAATAGATTTCCCTATAGAATTTGAAGAAATACGACAACTAATGAGGGACGTAGTAAATAGTAAAATAAATTCTCTAAGAGAAATGAAAATTTTATTTGGTCCAGCAACAAAAACAGCATTATTAGAATGTCAAAAAAGAATGTTTAAACAATTAGACTCTGAGGATAAAAATCCTAGCTACTTTGCAGGAATTTCCGTTTGTACACAAGCAATTAAAATTCAACACTCTTTAGAATTATTGGAAACACAAACAATTGCTTCATTTATTAATTATATAAAAACAATCTTTAAAGATGCTGAAGAGAAAAAATCAAAAAGCGTACAAATACTTGCTAAAGACCCTAGGATAGGAAAAGCATTCACCATAGCAACAACCTTGGATTTAGAACATCCTAAACTAAATAAAATAAAAGAGATTGTAGAACAGACAATAAACACAAATCCTAAAGCAAAAATAATTATTTTCGCACAATTCAGAGAAACTGTAAAAAAAATATCAGACATGCTTGCTACAAACCCATTACTAAAACCCGGAATATTTGTAGGTCAAGCAATGAAAGAACATGATCAAGGAAAATCACACACAGGGTTAAAACAAAAAGAACAAAAAGAAATGATTGTTAAATTCTCCTCAGGCGAAATAAATGTTTTATGCGCAACATCTATTGCAGAAGAAGGTTTAGATATTCCAGAGGTTAGCGAAGTTATTTTCTACGAACCAGTCCCTTCAGCAATTAGAACAATTCAAAGAGCTGGAAGAACTGCAAGACTTTTCCCAGGAAAATTAAAAATATTAATTACAAAAGATACGAGAGACCAAATATCACACTATGCTTCTCAAGCAAAAGAGAAAAGAATGCACAAAGCAATCCAAGATATCAAAAATGATTTTGATAATGGGCAAAAAAGCCTATTTTAAAATATACATTCTACTGCATATTTCTTTAAAAAACAGAATAATCAAAGAATTTCATGGCAGTAGAACTAATTTATTGTGCAACGCCTTCAAGACTTCAAGAAAGAAAAGAAGAGATTTTAAATTTTGTAAACGAAAAAACACCTTATGCGCCTTTCCACCCTTTCAAAGCATTTCCTTGGGAATTATTTGAAGGAAATAAAAAAGTCGGAAGAACCAACTCTATGAATTATTGTATAAAAGCTATAGACATATGTGACAGATTTGGATTATTTGGCATTTCAGAAGGAACTGCAACAATAGAATTACCTTATGCACTAAGCAAAAACAAACCAATAGATATTTTTGTAGAAGAATTTGATCCTGACTGGAGAAAATATTTTCAAGAATTAGAAAAGAAAAATCCAGACCTAAGAAAAGAATTAGCAAAAATAGGAGTTTTATATGACTAAAGAAGTAAAAATTATAGGAGCAGGACCTGCAGGAATGTTTGCAGCTAGAGAATTAAGCAAGCATACAAAAGTTATTGTTTATGATGAAGGGAGAGAAGCAAATTCTAGACCTTGTCCAAAAACAAAAACAGGTATCTGTACAAATTGCCACCCGTGTAACATAACTCATGGAATAGGAGGTGCAGGACTTCGTACAGATGGGAAATCAATTTATGACATAAGAGTAGGAAATAACCTTAATGAAGTAATCTCTCCGGAGAAGAATAAAAGTTTAACTCAAATAGTAGAAGAAATTATTTCGAGCTATGGTATTAAAACAGCAATAGAAGACACTGAAAAAGTGGAAGCTACAAGAAGACTTGCTCTAAAAAATAGAGTTGATTTTCTATATCCTAGACAAGCCCATATCGGATCAAACAATTTGCCCGTAATAATGCAGCAATTTAAAGAAGAGCTAGAAGCTAACGGAGTTGAATTTAGAACATGTCATAAGATCAAAAGCATTGACGAAATTGCAACACCTCAAGACATAGTTCTTTTAGCACCAGGCAGAGCGGGCGGTGGAGAAGGTTGGATGGAAGCAATATTAAGAAAAGAAGGTGCCTCAATAAGTTATCGACCAGTAGATATTGGAACAAGAGTAGAAACAGATAGTTTGGTTACAAAAGCAATTACAGACATAACCAGAGATATGAAATTTTATTTTACACCAGACGCATTCCCTCAAGCAAGAGTCAGAACATTTTGTACAAATCCTAATGGGTTTGTAGCACAAGAATCTTATGACGGATTCATAACAGTAAATGGTCATGCAGAATCTGGAGAAAATGGAAGAAAAACGCCAAATACAAACTTTGCAATACTAGTTACAGTAGATTTGAAAAAACCAGCATCTAATTCAAATGAAAATGCAAGATATTTTGCACAATATATAAATAACTTAGGAGGCAATCAAATAACTGCAGTAAGATGGAGCGACTTCAAAAAACACAAAAGAAGCGATGTAGAAAAACAAGATAGTTATTTTATACAACCCACACTCAAAGGATTTAATTGGGGAAGTGCATATTTCTTACCCACAATATACCACGAATCAATAAAAGAAGCTATGGAAAGATTTGATGGAATTATGCCAGGCCTAGCAAACGATGGAACAATACTTTATATCCCTGAAATAAAATTCCACGGTCTAAGAATTCCTACAGATGAAAATCTGAGAGTAACAGGAATAGACAAATCGATATATGTTGCAGGAGACGGATCCGGATTTACTAGAGGAATTGTAGGCGCAGCAGTATCTGGTTTACTCGCTGCAGAAGGAATAATAAAACAACTAAGCTAATCTTCTAAAATTTTCTTAAAGTTATCTAACTTATTTTCATCAAGTAATTCGGTCTTTGCTAATTTTGTTTTCGGACAGTTAAATATTTTTTCAAGAGTCTTAAATTTTTCAAGCAAAGCTTTTGAAGTAGTAGGTCCAATACCTGGAAAACCTTCCAAAATAAATTGTTTCTGCTCTTCAAAACTCATTTCCGTTTTCTTAAGCCTTAAAGATAAATCCCTTTTTTCCTTTTCTAATCTTTTTGCCAAAACATACAGAATCTTCGCACTATCCTCTTCATTCTGAGAATAAATAATCGGAATTCCAAAATCTAAAACACAAGACAAAATCATTCCACGAACAGCATTTTCATGAATTATACAATCTCTATAATCATACAAAAACCCTTCAAGAAGTAAAAAACACTTCGGATATTTCTTAAGTTCAATAAGTTGCTTCATAAGTCTTTTATCAATTATACTCGCCTGAAAATCCTTGAACGTTTTTCTTTCAATAACAACTTCTCCAATCTGATAATCTCCTATTTCAAGTTTTTCAAGTTGTGTCTTTGCATTTTTTCCAACAAGATAAGAATAAACTAAAGACTGCTTTTCCCTAGTATCGACAATAACTGGAAATTTATTTGGCACTTCCTTTTGTACTTCTATATTTTTAGAAAAAATATTTTCAATTTCTCTAACCATAAAAACTAAAATAAAAAAGAGTTTAAAAATTTACACTTCGTCAAGCCCATTCATAAAATTATTAATCAATTCTCCATTTGAATATGGATCAAAATCACATTTCTTATCTTCTAAATATGAAACAACCTTATAGACATAATCTCTTTCTCCAGGAGGACTAACTTCTTGATAGTACAAATATCCTTCAGCCCACTCCGAAAGACTTGATTTTCCAAACCGTGTAGAATCAATTGCACCAATAATAATCCCTCTCTTCAAACCGTAAGGGAGTTTAAGTTTATCCATTAAAATAAATAAACAAATTTTCAGTTTAAAAATAAACAGCATAAACTAAAATATATTTTGTAAAACAAAAGTCATTTAAACCCAGAAAAGCTTCAAATTATATATTTCTAAGGACTTAAAACTGAATATGAAAAATTACTACTCTTTGCAAGGGCCTGAACTTCTTCCAAACTAACTTCTTTAATCCTTTTCTCAAATTGATAATATTTTTCCGCTTTATCTAAAATTTCTTCCATTACTAAATTCACAACACACTCTCCACTTCCTTCAGACTCCACAAGGTAATTACCAACAATCTGCCTTTTTGCCTCTTCTAATTCTTCTTCAGAAATATTTTCCATTTTTTTAAACTCGCTAGAAACTATTTCAATAACTTGCCTTACTTTACTTTTATCAGTCCCGGCATATATCAATAAATATCCATAATCTTTTCCTAAATCAAAATCAGACTTAATTGCATAAACTAATCCTAATTTCTCTCTAACTTCTAAGAATAATTTTGAAGACATACCATCTCCAAATATTGAATTAAACAACTGTGCAGCATATCTTTCTTTAGAACTCCCAATTGGGAAGTGAAAACCTATTGCGAGATTTGCCTGCTCCAAACCCAGTCTTTTTTCCTCAGAAATTAAATTAATTTTTTTAGGTGTTTGACTTTTTTCAAAAAGAATATTTTTTGGAAAATCAAATTTTTCAACAAACTTCATAACCTCACTCAGAGAATTATTTCCAACAACACACAAAATAGAATTTGCAGGACAATATTTAGCCTCATGCTTTTTCACAATATCTTCCCTAGTTAATGCAAGAATAGACTTATCATCTCCGGAAATATTTAACCCAAATGGTTTTTCATACAAACTCTGTTTAAGCCTATCACAAACGTAAACCCGAGGATTATCTTTCCTCATTTTAATCTCTTCACAAATAACTTTTATCTCTTTTTTTATTTCTTCATCTGGAAAGACAGAATTAAAATAAATATCGAACAAAACATCTAAAGCCACACCCATATGTTTAGAAGGAAGTTTAGCATGGTAAAGAGTAACTTCTTCATGCGTGAAGGCATTCAAATTCCCGCCAATTTTTTCAATCTCAGAAGAAATCTCCTTGGCACTTCTTTTATTTGTACCTTTAAAACATAAATGTTCAATAACATGACTAATTCCTTTCTCAGATTCTCTCTCGTATTCTGCACCAAACCTGCTTGCAATTGCAACAGTAGTTACTGGAACATCTCTCTTTTCATGTAAAATAGTTAAACCATTAGAAAGCACTTTTTTTGTAAATTTTACCATATCAACCTCAATATATTAAACTAAGAGCTCGCATTTATATAGGTTTTGCTATAAGAAATTCTTCATCAAACAAATCAAACTTATCAATTAATTCAAAGTTCTCCTTTACAAAGTCTTCCAACCATCTTCTTTTAATATCAAACTTATTCCTACCAGATATACTCTTCAAAGGATTAGATATGACTAAAATATCTTCTTTATCTAATGCAACTTTTAACTCGCCTAAAAAAAACTTTGAAAAATTAGGTTCTACATTTTCAAGCGCATCTACAACTTGTAAAAGTAAAACAAGCCTAGGAGAATTTGTATCTTTTAAAAGACATTTAACCTGCTGAAAGTTAAACAAATCTCCCCAAACCGCCCTAGCTTTAGAAAACCCTTCTTCTTCAAAAAATTTATTTTGTAATTCACATAACTGTCGTGTTGCTTCAACACCTAAATAACTAATATTACCAAAGCTTTCTAAAATAAATGGATATGAAAAACCATTCATCCCACTTCCCAAATCAACAACACTCTTAAATTTCTTTTCAACAACAGAAGCTATTTTTTCATAAAAAGAAGAATAGTCTCTTTTTTTACTAGAAATATGACTTTCCAAAACCCGTTCGTCTTTTCCTTTCAAAACTTTATTAGTTAAAAAAACTCCAAAATATTTTCTCAGAAATGCACGAACCAATTTAACCTTATCTTCATCAGATTTATTTTTGATTTGTCTTTGTAATAAAACTTTTTCAATCAAACTATCTGGCAAACCTGAAAATTCTCTCTTTTGTTTAACTAAACTAATAACATCCATATGCATTAAAAAGAGAACCTATTTAAATAAGTTATCCTATACAAAAGAGGAGGTGTTTTATGAGTTGGTACGAAAAAACAGCAACAGTTCTTGCTGCGATCGGAGCAATTAATTGGGGACTTGTAGCAATAAGCCCTAAGGCAGAGCTTATTCAATATTTAAGTATTGGATGGTTAATTACTTTAGTTTATGCAGTCGTTGGACTTTGTGGTATCTGGGCATTAGTTAAAGTCTTCCAAGACTAAACAAGCAAGATATTTTATTTTTTTATTTTTGTTTGCTAAAGGCCGTTTGACTTTTATACAAAGCAATAAAGCAAACGGCAAGCAAATTATTTAGATATAAAACTTAGAATCATTTCTTTCTGTCTAACTTCTGGATGGAATAAAACACCGTAAATTTCTTTATCTTTATGCTTAACTGCTTGAGAAACACCATTCTGTACACAATAAACTTCAAAATTATTTAATTTTTTAAAATCGATAAAATTATTATGCAAATGATAAACCTCTTGTTTGCCACTTAAACCAAGAAAAATTTTTTCAAACTCTTCAAAATAAAAACCAATCTCAGTCATTGTATTTATCTTCCCGCCAAAAATTAAACCTATTATTTGCACACCTGCGCAAATTCCTAAAATCGGCTTATTTATTTCTTTAATCCAATCGAAAAATTTCATATGCTTTGTAAACTCATTGTCTTTTAAACTAGTTCCACAAATTATAATGCTGCTCGCATTATCTAAATCAAAAGTGGAAACATCTGAATAATTTTTCTCAAAAAAATTCAAACCTTCTCCAAGAATTATCTTCTTTATTGGCTCAACAAATTCCATTATATGAAGTGGCTCTTTACAAACATTAATAATTAAAATATTTTTTTTCATTTTATTTCCCCTAGTTTTTTTCTAATCTCAGAAATGAGTGTTTTATGTGTATTAGAAATAGATCTATTTTTTTCCAAAAATTCTAGTATTAAAAGAGTCTGTTTTTTATAATTCATCGCCCAGTCGTTTCCCTTAGGTAAATTAGCCAAATCCGAAACATTATCTAGCCTATCTGCAAGCTTAATAGTTAATGCCCAACTACTCATATTATCTTCTGAGCCAAGTTTTTCAGAAAGATACTTGGTTTTACCAAGATTTTTTATTTCCAAAGGATTGCTAGTTAATTCTACGACCAAAAGAGCAACTATTTCTCCAAAATTATTTCTTAATTCATTTACTCCCGTATGAGTATCTTCTAATGTATCATGCAAATATGCCGCCGCAACAAGCTCATCAATCCTATGACTTTTTTTGAATTTTTTCACAATATCTGCAACACGAAATGGATGAATAATATAAGGCGTTTTGCCATCTACTCTAAATTGCCCTAGATGTTTTTTCTCTGCAAATATTTTCGCTCTTTCTACTAATAAATCTATAGCAAATTCGCCTCTCCATGAATTACTTTCTCCAAAAATATTTTTTAACTCGACATCTAACTTTCGTTTAAATAAGTTGCAGTTTAAAACTAAACTCTCAAATTCACCGCCTTCTCCAGCAGGATTTATTTTATATTTTTCA
>CAYYKU010000011.1:0-17930 GCA_964440825.1 Candidatus Woesearchaeota archaeon | reverse complement strand
AAAATATTATTTTCATTCCTTTATAAATCTTGCGAAACTAAAATTTATTTTTTTATCTTTTTCCAGTGAACCGGTTTTTAAACGAAGTTACTTTTCAAAATATACTTTCAAGAAAAATTTTATTTAAATAGAAAAAGATTTTGTAGAGGGATATGACAGAAAGAAAAGAAGAATTTAAAGAACAAATTCAAGACGGAAAACTATTACCTGGTTTTAGTGGAATAGGATCTTTTAGGGGAAGAAGATTTGCAGATCTTTCAGCAGATGAACAAACAATAACTTCCCATTTTTTTACAAATCCTGATTCAAACGTTTATGCAGCAAGTGATGCACTGCCTAACGAACTATGGGCATTATTAATGGGTCAATACGCAAGAAGCAATCTCACTGCTAAAGAAAGATTAATTCAATTATTTAATGATATCCCTAAAAAAAACCCTAGTGCTAAAACATTAGGAGAAATTGCATCAACAATTAGAAGTGGAAGAAGAGTAGATGACGATTTAAAGCAACATATGAAAATGGCTGGTGAATTTATCGAAACATGGGGAATAAATTACGGCCATGCATCCTTAAGAGACTCAGAACCCATAAGAATTTGCTTTGAAGGAGTAAGCCAAAGAGCAACAAAAATTTTAGAATCTGCCAGAGAAGGAGCTTATCAAGAACAATCAACTAGAGCTCTGCCCTTTAATTTAGCTAATATGGCAATTCCCTTTGAAGTAAGAGGAACTCAATTTGAAGATAGATTTAAAGTAGTAGGTGCAAATCTTGTTGCTCTTTACGAAGAAGTTAGACAAAGAGCAATAAAACGTTTCAACATAAAATATGCATTCTTAAGAGCAGACTCTGACAGAAAAATTCAAGAAGCGACAGGAGATCCTACAAATAAATTATCTGATAAAGCTTGGAACGGAGTAGTAGAAGCAAAAGCATTTGATATTGCAAGATCCTTAATCCCTAATAATTTTACAACATCTTTAGGAATAACTCTAAATGCTAGAAGATTCCAAGATCAACTTACAGAATGGCAATCTTCAGAACTAGCAGAAGTACAGCTTTTAGGAAAAGCAGCCCAAATAGAAGTAATGAAACTGTCCCCTTCCTTAATGAAATATGGAAATCCGAGCGAATTTTATGCAGGCTTACCTCAAAGAGGAAGAGAGCTTTCTGAAGCCTATGCTCCTACAAAAAACAGAACTTATCAAAATCAAGAGGTGAGATCAGTTTTAATTTCTGCAACAGAAGGATTAGAAGATTTAGTTCTTGCAAGTATTTTATTAAAAGAAGATGAAAGTGGAGCTCCCTTTTCAGAACTAGTTAAATCAGTAAAAAATCTGAACACTGAAGAAAGAAGAAGAATTGCTGAAAGCCAATACAAAGATAAGGAACCTTTTGAAATAAACCCGAAAACAACTGAAATTGGAAGTTTAACATTTGAAAGAACATATGATATAGGAGGATATAGAGACTTACAAAGACAAAGAGGAGATAGACAACAAACCTCTCCTTATAGTACTAATATTGGATTTCATATGCCTGGAGAAATTTTTGAACTAGGAAATGATTTACCACCAAGATACTTTAAAGCAATGGAAGACGTTAGAAAACTTCATGATGATTTGAAGGGAGAAGGATTGCACTCGGCAGCACAATATGCTCCGGTGATGGCAAATCTAATAACGCATGTCGTTACTTTAGACCCTAATCAATTATTCTATCAAGCAAAATTAAGAGCGCAAGCAGCAGGCGCAGATTCATACAGAGCAATTGCATTACGAGAGATACAACAGGGCCTTGATAAAATGCCAACATTTAACGGATTAATTGAATATGACGGCACTTTTTACTATCCATTAAACAGACTTCCAGAAGCAGTTAATGGAATAATAAAAAAAGCAAAGGAGAAAAAATAAAATGACAAGAGGAAAATTTATCACATTTGAAGGGCCTGAAGGATGTGGAAAATCTACTCAAGCAAAATTATTGTATCAATCAATTCTAAATCGAGGAATGCAAGCAATATTGACAAGAGAGCCAGGAGGACTACCAGAAGGAGAAGCAATTAGGACAATTCTAAAAAGTCCAGAATATCATTTAACAAACTTAGCGCAAATGTACCTTTTCTCAGCAAGTAGAAATATGTTTGTAAAGAGATTAGTAAAACCAAATCTAGAAAATGGAGTTCATGTACTTGCAGATAGATTTACAGATTCTACAAGGGCTTACCAAGGATGGGGAGGCGGAGGAGATTTGGAAAGAATAGATAACTTAATTGCAGAAAGCACAGAAGGAATCTCGCCAGACCTAACAATCATGATAGACATAGATCCCGTGGAAGGTTTAGCAAAAGAAGTTGAAGACAGTAGTTTTTCCAGATTAGGAATAGAATATCATAAAAGAGTAAGGACTGGGTATTTAGAAATTGCAAAACAAAATCCTGAAAGATGTTTAGTTATCCCATACAAACCCGGAGAAATAGAAGGAACACATTTGTATATATTAGAACAAGTTAAAGATAGATTACACCTATAAAAAAACTTTCCACACGAAATAAACCCTATTTTCCAAAAAAGTAGTAACACATGTTTAAATACTCTACACATCATGATATACTAAACAACACAACAGATAGTGTTTTAGAATACAAAAAAACACAATATATTGTGTAGACGAGCAATCATCAAAAATCAAAATGCAATGCCCTTACTGTCAAAACGAGGAAACGAAAGTTAACGACAAGAGAGATAGTGAAGGAATGACAAGAAGAAGACGTGAATGCTTAAAATGTGAAAAGAGATTCACAACATACGAAAGAGTTGAAATCGATTTAAGCGTAATCAAAAAAGATGGAAGACGTGAAAAATTTGACAGAGAAAAAATAAATCACGGCTTAAACAAAGCATTCGAAAAAAGATCTTTCACTTCAGAGCAAATTGAAGAGATTGCAAGCGAGATTGAAGCAAAAATATATCGAACTGCAAAAGACAAAGATATCACGACGGCAAAAATCGGCGAGATTATCATGGACAAATTAAAAAAATCAGATAAGATTGCATACATCCGATTCGCGAGTGTTTACAGAGAATTCGCAGACATTGATGATTTCAAAAAAGAATTACAAGATTTAAAAAAATAAAATGGTAAACAATAAAAAAGAAATGTTAGAAAAAGCTAAAAAAGAACTAGAACCAAAAGCAAAGTTTTGGAATCAAAACAGTTTATTTTTACTTTTCGCAGCGAGTTTTTCAATAGTAGCAACTACAGGAATAGATTTATTTAAATTAGGAATGCCTGCTAAATATCATTTCTTAGGAATATTCATGTTCTTTATCTTCGGACTAGTTGTTTGTTTAATTTCTGCAAAAACAATAGATGATATGACTAAGAACACAAATATAACATTAAAAACAATAAATGGAGAATTAAAAAAATAAAATGGTTGACAAAATAAAACAAATTGGAAGAATAATCTGGGAGTGGATACTATTTTTCTTACTACCTCCTATAACATTAATTATTGCAAAAGCATTTGCAGATGTTTTCTTTAATATGAATGAAATAACCTATGGGATTTTATTTATTGTTATAGGAATCGCTGCAGCTATCGGAGAAACATATCTACTTTATAAAAAAACAGTAGAGGTATTCAAATAAAATGGTAACAAAAGTAAGAAAAAGAGATGGAAGCGTTGTTCAGTACCAACAGGACAAAGTAGCTGAAGCAATTTGGAAAGCAGCAAGAGCTGTTGGTGGACAAGACAAAACAAAATCAGACCATGTTGCACAATTAGTAACTGACGACTTAACAAAAAAATATGGAGTAGAGGGAATTCCAGGTGTAGAAGAAGTTCAAGACGCTGTAGAAAGATTATTAATAAAAGAAGGCCATGACCAAACAGCAAAAGCATAAATTCTTTACAGAGAAAATCATGAAGAACTTAGCAATATTAAAGGATTATTTGACACAATTGAAGCAGTTGAAGATTACATCGGATTGAATGATTGGATGATTAAAGAAAACTCAAATATGGGTTATTCTCTTCAAGGATTAAATAATTATATAGTTGATAAAATAATCAAAAACTACTGGTTAAGAAGAGTTTTTCCTGAAGCAATTAGAAAAGCACACGAAAATGGAGATATCCATGTTCACGATTTAGGAACTTTAGGAGCTTACTGTGTTGGTTGGGATTTAAAGGATTTAATAACTGTGGGATTTACAGGAGTTGCAGGAAAAGTTCAGTCAAAACCTGCTAAGCATTTACGAACTGCACTTGGACAAGCAGTAAATTTCTTTTATACACTTCAAGGAGAAACAGCAGGAGCACAAGCATTCTCTAATTTTGATTCTTTACTTGCCCCATTTATTAGATATGATAAATTAGACTATTCACAAGTAAAGCAGGCAATGCAAGAATTCGTTTTTAATCTTGCAGTCCCTACAAGAGTAGGATTCCAAACACCATTCACAAATATAACAATGGATTTGAAAGTTCCAAGTTACATGGCAGATGAACCGGTAATTATTGGCGGAGTTCCACAAAAAGAAACTTACAAAGAATTCCAAGTAGAAATGGATATGATTAACAGAGCATTTGCAGAAACAATGATTGAAGGCGACGCATCTGGAAGAGTGTTTACTTTCCCAATCCCAACATATAATATAACAAAAGATTTCGACTGGGAAAATCCTGCACACAAATTAATCTGGGAAATGACTGCAAAATATGGGATTCCTTATTTTTCAAACTTTGTAAACTCAGACATGAAACCAGAAGATGCACGTTCAATGTGTTGTAGATTAAGATTAGACCAAACTGAATTAAGAAAAAGAGGAGGAGGCCTATTTGGAGCAAACCCTCAAACAGGTTCTATTGGTGTAGTTACAATAAATATGCCGAGATTAGGTTTTACATCAATTGATGAAACTGATTTTATGAGAAAACTAGAATATTTAATGGAGTTATCAAAAGAAGCTTTAGAAATAAAAAGAAAATCAATTGAAAAATTAACTGAAGTAGGATTATATCCTTACTCTAAATTTTATTTACGACATGTTAAAGAAAGATTTAATCAATACTGGAAAAATCATTTTGCAACAATTGGTTTACTAGGTATGAATGAAGCCATCCTAAACTTTATGCCTGGAGAAACAATTACAACTCCAAAAGGAAAAGAGTTTGCAGAAAGAGTTTTAGATTTTATGAGAAAAAAACTAGAAGAATATCAAAAAGAAACTGGAAATATTTACAACCTTGAAGCAACACCTGGCGAAGGAACAACATATAGATTTGCAAGAATGGACAAAAATAGGTTCGGAAGAATTATTGTAGCAAATGAAGAATCAATAAAACTTGGAGCAAAACCATATTATACAAATTCAACACAATTACCTGTAAAATATACTCCGGATATTTTTGAAGCATTAAATTTACAAGATGCACTTCAATGTAAATACACGGGCGGGACAGTATTCCACGGTTTCATTGGAGAAAAAATCTCTCCTGAAATGGTTAAAGAATTAGTAAGAAAAATATCTGCAAAATATCATTTACCTTACTTCACAATTACTCCGACTTTCTCGATTTGTCCAGTACATGGATATTTATCGGGCGAACACGAGTTCTGTCCAAAGTGCGACGATGAACTTGCAAAGGAAAAAGAACAGAGTAATTAAAAAGAGGAAAAGGAGGTTGAATGGCACAAAGAACTAAATGCGAAATATATTCCAGAGTATGCGGTTACATCAGACCAGTCGCACAATGGAATGAAGGTAAGGCAGAAGAATTTAAAGATAGAGTAACTTTTTCTTGCTAATCAAATAATTATTTATTAAGTGCCCATTTGGGCCTTATTTTATTTTTTATACTGAATTTTTAAAAACTACTTTTTAATTCCAAGCATGAAACTTCCAATCAATGAAACTAATCCGTCTATAACTTTCTTTCTTTCAGAAGGCTGACTAGAATCATAAGGAACGGAGAAAGTTACACCATAATAAAGAGGAGAAGACTTTATAGCAGTAAAAGTGTCAATAGGAATTAAGGTATTTGCAACATTAACCTCTACATAATTTCCAAGAGACTCGCCCCTTACATCATGAGGTTTATTGGGTAATTTGCCGAGATATTTTCTTACCTCTTCCATTTGTGTTTCACTCAAGTAACTTATAGTTACAGAGGGCATAGTTGGCCTATTGTGTCGCGAGTCTTGACTTGTCATAAAAACAGCTAGCAAATAACATTTATAAATATTTGGATTGTAGACTACTATAAAGTTACTACAGAAAACCAATAATGTACTTCTAAATTACACAAATCAATATAAACTAATTCTACCAAAAAAATATAATGAAAATAAAACATCTAGAACCAGCAACATTTGTAGATTACCCTGGAAAAATTTCCTGCACTATTTTTCTTTACGGCTGTCCATTCAGATGCGGATTTTGCTATAATCCTTCTTTAGTTTTACAAGAAGAAACAGAAGATAAAAGCCAAGAAGAAATTTTAGATTTTCTAAAAAAAAGAATAGGCTTAATTGAAGGAGTATGTTTCACAGGGGGAGAACCTCTAATGAATATTGATGAAGAATTTTTAGAAAAAGTAAAAGCCCTAGGTTATTTAATTAAAATAGATACAAACGGAAGCTATCCAGAAAAATTAAAGAAACTTATTGAAAAAAAACTCGTAAATTACATTGCAATGGATATTAAATCAGATAAAGAAAGTTATCAAGAAGTTATTGGCACCATAATTCCCATGATAAGAATAGAAGAAAGCATCAAAACAATTGCTCAATTTCCAAACTACGAATTCAGAACAACAATAATAGAAAAAATCCACTCAAAAGAAAGAATAGAAAATATGCTTATTTGGGTAAATAATTTAATTGGTGGAAAAATAAAAAACTTTGCTCTTCAAGGATTTAAAAATCACGGAGTCTTCATAGATAAAGAGTATAATGAAGAAAAAAATACTTCTGAAGAGTACCTAAAAGAACTGAAAATTATAGCTGAAAAATATGCAGAGAATATAACAATAAAATACTAATTCTAGTGCATATAACCTTAAAAATACTAAATAGGAGAATATTACATGATTATAGGACTAACTGGAACAAATGCGGCAGGAAAAGGAACAATAGTTGATTTCCTAAAAGAAAAAGGTTTTGAACATTATACAGTCAGAGGTTATTTAACTCAACAATTAGAAAAAATAGGATTATCAATAAATAGACCAAATATGATAGATCTAGCAAATAAATTAAGAGAACAGCATGGCCCGTCATATATTGTTGAACAATTATGTGAACAAGCAAAAACAAAAGAAAATGCAATAATTGAAAGCATTAGATGCCCCGGTGAAATAACTGCATTAAGACAAAGATCTGGATTTTTATTATTTGGAATTGACGCAGACCCACTAATAAGATATAAAAGAGCAATCGCAAGAGCAAGTGAAACAGACAGAAATAAGAGTTATCTAACTTTCCTAACCGAGGAACAAATGGAAAATGATAACAAAGAACCTTTCAAACAAAATTTAATAAAATGCCTGGAAGAAGCAGATATTTTTTTCTTAAATAATGGAGAGTTAGGAGAATTACAAGAAAAAATTAAAGCAAACAGCTCTTTTGATTCACAAGGGTATCTAAAAAGAAGACCAACATGGGATGAAACATTTATGAGCGGAACATATGATTGGGCAGCACGTTCAACGTGCTTGAGAAGAAAAGTTGGTGCAGTTATTGCGACACCTGAACATGAAATGGTCTCTCAAGGCTATAATGGTTCCCCGAGAGGAACTCCTAATTGCACAGACATAGGGCAATGTGAAAGACAAAGAATGGGTGTACCTTCTGGTCAAAGATTAGAAACATGTAGAGCAGTTCATGCAGAACCAAATGCTATAATCAATGCAGGCAGACATGGTAAAGATGTGAAAAGCGGTATTTTATATTGTACAACATACCCTTGTCAAATTTGTTCCGGAATTATTGTCAATGCAGGTATTAAAGAAGTAGTCTATGAAGCAGACTATCCAAATGACCAAGCAAAAAAAACATTCGCAGACGCAGGAATAACAACAAGAAGATTTGAAGGTGTTCGTGCATCTGCATTTGATAAAGTATTTAGACAAAAATAAAAAATGTAAGAACAACCAAAGAAGATTTCTAACACCTATTTTACCTCGTCATAATCTTTATAAATAGCTTTTCTTAGTCCATTCTAGATGACATGGGCTTTCAAGAGATTATATCAGAAATAGACGAAACGAATCATGACAAATTCTTAAACAGTAATCTGTCAATCTTACACTTTTTCTCCGACTGGGAAATGGATTGCTTAATGTGCCTACCTATAATTGAAAGCATTGCAGAAGAATTCAGCGGCCAAGCACTTTTTGGTAAGGTCAATATAGAAGATGCAGAAAATATAGCAAAAAAACACAAAGTAATGAAAGTTCCAAGCGTATTATTTTTCAAGAACGGGAACTTAGTAGATCGGATGGATAAAATGAATTCTGAGGATATTTTAAGAAGCAAAATTAGCTGTTTATTGTAAAAATATAAAATACATTACTTTTTTAAAGGCACATTTCCCTATTTATTTACCAGACGAGATAAGTCAGAAATGATGAATCGAAACGATGGCCTCGTAGCTCAGCCTGGTCAGAGTACCGGACTTTTAATCCGGGTGTCGAGGGTTCAAATCCCTTCGGGGTCATTCATATTCACTTTTAGTTAAATTTTAACAAGAGACATTTAAAGAGTAGAAGTTTACACTCACAAAAAGAACTACTAATTTTCCGCTTCTGTTATGTCTTCTATTTCAGATTCAGCTTTTTCTAATGCAAAAGCAGCTTCAGAAATCTCTTTCATTTTTTTAGAATCAGGATCGCACTTTTTTGCCTCTTCGTTAATCAAATCTTCAGCAATCTTAATATGTTCTTCAGCCAATTCAACTGCTTCTTGACTGGATGTTTTTTGTACCATAAAAATAAGAGAATTATAATGTTTATAAGATTTTCTAAATAAGATTATTTTCAGTTATGTAATCAATAATGAGAGAATCTTGAGACGGATTTAAAAGAGCCTCCATTATAGGAGGGTTTAATGAAGAACTCGCCGGAACAAATCTATTAGGACAATTAACTGCAACAAAAACTTCGTCTCTTCCTCTTCCAGAGAATAAATCAGAAATATCTGCACGAGTCAAAATAAAAGGTAAATCTTCCTTCTCAGCCTTAGCACGTCTATTTGTAATATATTTAGACAGTAAAGAATTATTAATTAGACGATTAGTAAACGAAGTCTTTCCATTGCAAGCATAAAGACTAATTAAAGATACTCCCGAACCAGTATAAGGATTAGCAAAATGAGTTAAATCCACACCTTCAGCAAGTTTGCCAAAATAAGGAACAGCGAAGAAATCATATAAAAGATTATAAAAAATATCTTGCCTCTGTTCTCTAACTCTTTCAAATCCAGGAAATGTTTTAATAAAGTATTCACTAAGTTCTCTCCTTGTTAAATTAACATCTCCTGCCATCAGAAAAGCTCACAAAAATTATTTATAAAATTTTCTATTTTATATAAAAATTAAAATTACTTATATTCTCGCCAAGTATGTTGGCACTTTTTACATCTGTAAAACTTTGTTTCTGGTTCATCTGCACTTCGAGTTTGTAAAGTCCAAAAATAAGCCTCAGTATGCTTACAATCCTTACAGACTGCATAAACTGTTGGAAAAGTGTCTACTTCCTTATCTTTAACAACTGAAATTTCTTGAGATTCGTCCACCATCTCTTTAATCTTTAAATCTACCTTATCTTTTGTGGAATAATTACATCTAACACAACCAAAGTTTTTAGATTTCTGTATCAACATACCACCACATTTTGGACAAAATTGCATTTTTTAAGGTAATCTCCCGACTATTTAAGACTTTCGCTAACTAAAAAGTACTATTCACCTTATATTATATAATTCTAAAAGAGCTGCCCACCCAAAGGGAATTATCTCTTAGCGCTTCCCCAACTCTAGCTCCAATCCATATTTTAAACCCATTTCTAAAAAATATTTAGTATGCAAAAAAGCCTCAATAATTGGACGTGTCTCCTGAGTCCATCTTTGATTGTGTGACATCTCAAATTTTTTCCCAATACCTTCTTTTAAAATTTCTTCATATTCTATACAAAAACTTTTCTTTTTTTTGGGTCGCACTGTTTTAATAAATCTACACCTCGTTTAGTTATTTGCTGAACACCGTAAACCTTGAAAGACTGATGATAAAATCTATAAATCTTCTCCTCATAAGTATACCAATTATCCAAACAATTTAAACAATCTTCAAACTCATCAAGCCTATTGATGATTTTTTCAAGTAGACGATCTCGCCTATTAACTTAAAGTCTAACAGAAGCCCCTTTGTCCATCTGGTTTTCTCCAATCAAAGAAAATAAGTTTTATCCAGCCAATAGCTGGAATCTTGAAAACCGCTTTACCTACGAGCTGATCTTTAGAAATTGACTTCTCAACAGATAACTGTCCAAAATTATTATCTCCTTTAGTAGAATAAGTTTCATTTTGAATATTAACTATTCTGTGAATTATAGGGTTTGTCTGTCCTGCATTGAAAATAATTACATCTCCCACTTTCAAATTTTTAGGACCTAAAACAATAATTATGTCTCCTTTCGTAAATCCATTTCTTAAAACCCAATCAGAAGTATTTTCATAAGTTATTCCATTTTCAGAATAAATTTTATTTTGGACTATCTGATCTAAGTCAAACTGATGATACATAGAACAAGATTCTACAATAACTAAAGGTAAAAGAGAACCGGTTAGCAAAGTTAATACTGGAAAAATAATAAATTTAATAACAACTAATGCAATCAAAAGACCAACTATAAAACTCGGCCAAGAATCCTCTTTCAAAAAAGCATAAAACCTCTTTGCATTATGTTTAATATCCATAAATAATAAAAGTAAGAAAGAGTTTTTAAACTATTACATAAATTTTCCAGCAACTAAGCCACCAAGATAACAAATTGCCGGAAGACTAAAACATCCAATTGCATTTAAAGCAAATTCAGGTTCAAAATTTCTAGTAAACTCATATTCACTGCAACCAGAAGAAATAATTCCAGAAACATAAGAGCCAACAGCCAAACTAGCAGCAGGTACTCCCTGAACATTACCTGTCTTTGAAGTTAAATAACCCTCGTAAGCACCCATTGCACAAGCGCCAAGCCAAGTACCTAACATAATAGGTGTAGATATAGCAGATCCTACGTTTGCAGCGCCATCTAAAATATTTTCAAGCATTTCCATTTTATTTATTTACTCCGGTAAGTTTAGCTTGTAATCCAACCATACATCTACAAATTCCATCCTTCTTACAAGGACTATCTGCAGTGCAATGACATATGTGTAATGGTTTTGAAACCATACTTGCGTCTACTGCCTGATCTAGAGAAGCATTGTCTCTCATACCACTCAAGACTATATTCAGACTATGAACATAATCCGTTTTAGAATCATATCTTTTTGCCGCTTCTTCTGCTGGTTGATAACTTATTTGTGTTTGCATTTTATTTTTTCCTATCAACTCACGTTGATAAGATATACAGAACAAGTCACTAGATATTATTTTACCCGGACAGATACGACAATTACTCTAACAATAAATATTTAAATCGTACTAGTAAATAATATTTATGGAAGCAGAACTAATATCCGCATTAAAAGAAATCAGCGAAACGTTGAAAGAAATGAAAATTGAACTTTCTGAAATCTCAACAGCGATAAGAGAATCAAGTATTGAATCAGAAGAATAGGATATTTCTCGTCGAAAAAACCATCGACAAAAACCTGCCGAAAGATTTATAAAGTATCTATTCTGCTGTATACACATGATAGACACACAGAGAGTGTTTATCTACAAAACAACACATGGCAGACATATTCGATAACAAAATATTATGTAACAAATGCGAGAAAGTAATGAAACCAGTTCTTATTTCTAAAAATGGTTTTAACTTACGAGCTATGAAATGCGAAAAATGTAATGAAGTTATAGTTCACCCAGCAGATAAACAAGAATATGACGAATTTATGAGATTAAAAAATAAAGAATATGAAGTTAAAATGAGAATGGTAGGAAATTCCTATGCAGTTTCAATTCCTAGAGAAATAGTTTCATTCATGCAAGATCAAGATAATATGATTAATAATATGGTAAAACTATGTTTTGCAGAACCTGGAAAAATAAGCATGATGTTCAATACTCCTGAAGCAAATGAACATGCAAGAACAGTAAGCGCAAAAGAAGTTAGAGTAATTAAAGACGGAAAGGTTTTCCATGTAAAACAAGTCATTGACTCAGCAAATCCTCAAAATAACAAAAAAGTTATAATCAGAAATGATTTAAAGGAACAAAAAGAGGAAAAAGAAGAATAATGGTAAAAGAAGAAGACAAAAAAATTGAAAAAGAAACAAACTCCGCAAAACTAAGAGTAGTGGAAGCTTTACAAGACGATGCTTACAAGGGAATTGCTAGAGTTGATGCAACATTAATGAAAAAATTAAAATTACAAAGAGGAGATATTCTTTCTGTAAAAGGTTCTAGAGAAACATTTGTAGTAGTTGATAGAGGTTATCCTTCAGACACTGGAGAAAATATTATTAGAATTGATGGCATCACAAGAAAGAATGCTAAAACAGGTATTGGCGAACAAGTTATAATCAAGAAAGCAGAATTAAAAGAAGCAAAGAAAATTACAATTGCTCCTGCACAAAAAGGAATTATGATCCAAATCCAAGGAGATCCTGAAGCACTTAATCAGAGATTAATAGGTATGGGATTATCAAAAGGAGATTTATTAGTTTTAGGAGGTTCTGGCGGACAAAGAAAAAAAGATTTAATGTCAGACGAAATGGGAGATTTATTTTCAGACTTTAGTGACCTATTTAACCAAGGAGGCTTGGGAGGTTTAGGGGGAATGATGGGTGGCGGATTCCAAAACCCAACGCAAATTAGATTTATAGTTGCAAATATTTCACCAAATGAACCTGGAATGATTACGGAAAATACAGAAATAACAATTAATCCAAAAGCAATGGATATTTCTGAAGATGAAATTGTTCATCCATCCGTAACTTATGAAGATCTTGGTGGACTAACTGAGGAAGTTAAAAAAATTAGAGAAATGGTTGAAATTCCATTAAAACACCCAGAAATTTTTGATAAACTTGGAATTGAACCTCCAAAAGGAGTCATATTATTTGGACCTCCGGGAACTGGTAAAACAATGCTTGCAAAAGCAGTAGCTGGAGAAACAGAAGCAAACTTCGTATCTATAAGCGGTCCAGAAATTTTTGATAAATTCTATGGAGAATCTGAAAAGAAAGTAAAGAAAATATTTGAAGATGCAGAAAAAAATGCACCATCAATAATATTTTTTGATGAAATAGATTCAATAGCACCATCGAGAGAAGACAATATACATTCTGGAGAAGTAGAAAGGAGAGTTGTTTCACAATTATTAACAATGATGGATGGATTAAACTCAAGAGGAAAAGTGATAGTTATTGCAGCAACAAACAGATTAGAGTCGATAGATTCTGCACTACGAAGACCTGGAAGATTCGACAGAGAAATTGAAATAAATGTACCTAATAAAGAAGGAAGATTAGAAATATTAAAAATTCATACAAGAGGAATGCCTTTAACAAAAGATGTTGATTTAACAGAAATTGCAGAAAAAACACATGGCTTTGTTGGTGCTGATATTTCATCTTTAGCTAAAGAAGCAGCTATGGCTGTTTTAAGAAAAATATTACCCACAATGAATATAAAAGAAGAAGAAGGCATACCTCAAGAAATATTAGAAAATCTAAAAGTATCAAAAAAAGATTTTGAAGAAGCATTAAAATTTGTTAGACCTTCTGCAATGAGAGAAGTTTTAGCTGAAATCCCATCTACAACGTGGGAGGATGTTGGAGGAATAGATAATGTTAAACAAGAATTAAAAGAAGCTGTAGAATGGCCAATGCAAAATCCGAAAGCATTTGAAAGATTAGGAATAAGACCTCCGAAGGGAGTATTATTATATGGCCCGCCAGGAAATGGTAAAACACTTTTAGCAAGAGCAGTCGCTAAAGAATCTGGCGCAAATTTTATTTCAATAAAGGGACCAGAATTACAAAAAGAAGGAATAGTCGGGAAAGAAAGTGAGAGACTGAGAAAAATGTTTAAAAGAGCGAGACAAGTTTCTCCTTGCATAATTTTCTTTGATGAAATTGATAGTATAGCTGGAAGAAGAGGAGCCGGAGGAGGATCAGTATCTGACTCAAATGAGAGTATACTTAATACTCTCTTAACAGAAATGGATGGAATAGAATCTTTAAAAAACGTGATAGTGATTGGGGCAACCAACAGGCCGGATATGCTGGACCCTGCACTTTTACGTCCTGGAAGATTTGACAGAATAGTTTATGTAGCAGTTCCAGATAAAGACGGAAGATTACAAATCCTAAATATCCATGCAAAGAATATGCCTATAAAAGATAAAGAAAAAGTTATTGCCTCTATAGCTGAACAAACAGAAGGATATACTGGTGCAGATATTGAAGGATTATGCAGAGAAGCAGCAATGCTTGCACTTAGAGAAGATATTGAAACAAAAGAAATCACAAAGAAACATTTCGAAAAAGCAATGGACAAAGTTCTTCCTTCGGTAACAAAGAATGATGCTGAAAGATACAAAAACATTGAAAGAAAATATTTGAGAAGCGCAAAATCTGCATTACCTGAAACAAGCTATGCAGGTTAAATTATAGTTAACCGCGAATGCAATAAAGAGGTGTTATGGGCACCTTTGCATTCGTGTTATTTTTTATCAAAATATTTTCTTTTTCTAAAGTATATTTTTTCCTACCTAAATACTTTTAAAGGAAACAAATATGAAATAAACATGAGTGTGAAAAGAGAGGCGAAGAGACCAGAAGAAATTCAGGAACCTAAAGCTAAATATCCACGTAGATTTCTATTAACTAGTGCTCAAGCATCTTATTATCAAGCAGGGAACGAAGAAGCTCCAGATTTGCAAAAATGGGGAGACCAAGGAGCTCCTGCAAAGTTACATAAACACCTATACGAAGGACTTAAAGAATTTGCAGAAAGGCATGACGTTAATGAATTTAAAGTTTTCCCAGTAAAGGGTGTTTGTATCAAAGAAGACCAGTTCCACCCAAGCATGAGTATTGTTGAAGAATTAGAAAGTTGGGAACAACATTTTCAAAGAATAAATAGTAATGCAACAATTACAGACATTCGTGTTCCTCCTCAAAACGTTGACCCTGCAACATCGAGAAAACATTTAACTGCAAAATATGATGCAACATTATTTTACCCACACCCTAAACAAAGAATGTGCCCTGTGGCCTCTTCACCTTCTGAATATCCAAGATTCCTTGTTACAACAGGATCTATAACAACGCCAAATTATAATCGTGCAAATGACAAAGGAGACCAGGCAGCGAGAGACCACCGATTGGGAGCTGTTTTTGTAGAAGCATTTGATAATCGAAGTTATTTATTCCATTTTCTAACTGCAACACAGGATGGAAAATTTGTTCATTTAGGAGAACAATTTGATGGACATAGAAAACCTACCAAGGTAGGAGTAGATGCTTTAATATTAGGAGATATCCACTGGGGAGAACATGACCCTCAAACAATTCAAGCAAACTATGAAATGATGAGACAAATGGCTCCAAAAAGATTAATACTTCATGATTTTTTTACAGGCAATTCAATATCGCACCATAATCTAAATAAGCCAGTGCATAGAGCTAAACAATTAGCACTAGGAGAACTTTCATTAGAAAAAGAATTAAGATCCACCCTTACAGAATTACAGCATATGGCAAAAATGTCAAAGAAGGGAGAAGTATATATTGTTCACTCAAATCACGACGACTTTTTAGAAAAATATCTAGAAAGCGGAATTTACGCTAGAGAAGATATATGGAATTCAGAAATAGGCCATAGTTTGGTTGGAAGAATACTTACAAAAAAGATAAGCTCAGATATGTATCTAAAAGAAGCACTTTCAATGTTCGGAAAAATCCCTTCAAATGTTACTTTCCTAGGCCTTGATGACAAATTATGTGTTCAAGGATATAGACTTTCAAGCCACGGACATATTGGTGTAAATGGCTCAAAGGGATTGGCTGTAAAAAAAGTAGATGAAACTATTGGAAGAGGAATAATAGGACATAAGCATGCGCCAGAGCAATTTAGAGACTCATATGTCGTAGGAACAAGTTCAAGAAGAAATTTACATTATATGAGGGGATCAATCAGTGCAGCAATGGGTTGCAATTCAGCAATATATTCTAACGGAAAAGTACAAATGCTACCAATAATTAATGGAATATGGTAATAAAATTCTAAAATAAATTACCTAGTCGTTACATAAACTTTATCTGCAAACACAACAGTATGCTCTGCCTGCGAAACTGGCTTTCTTTCTTTCTCAACTAAAACTGGAAAATTATAAACAATTCCTTCTTTAACCAACAAAGATAAACAATAATTAGGTTTAGCCAAACCAGCTCTTTCCAACCATCTCTTACAAAAAGGTTTTGTCTTATAATTACGTTTAATATAATTTAGCATATCTCTTGCATCTCTATCTCTAGAAAGTTTTTCCTGTTGTAAAACATAAATCTCAGAAGGTTTTCCTTCAAAAATCTCACCTTTTCCCTCTGTTAAAAAGGGTTCAATCGCAATCGCAGTATCTTCTAATTCAAATTCATTTTCATTTTTTAAATTACTAACCGTAACTCCTGCATGAATATTATCTTTATCTAAACCATGACCTGTTAAATTTCTAATAACTTTATATCTACCATCCTTTTCTATAATAGAAGAAATAGTATTTCCGATAACCTTCAAAGAGGAACCAACTTTTAATTCTTTCAAAGCAGCTTCTAAAGCTTCATTATTAATTTTAATCATATCTGAATATATTTTATCATCTGTCAAATCAAAAGAAACTGCAGTATCTGCAATAAAGCCGTCAACCTCAACACCAATATCTACTTTCAATAAACCACTAGCTTTTGTTTCATCTCTTGCAGTAGGAGTATAATGCGCCGCAACTTCATCAATAGAAATATTTGTAGGGAAAGCCATATCTCCACCAAGTTCTTTTATTTTAGCTTCAATTTTATCTGCAATCTCAACAACCAAAACATCTTTCTTAACAATCTCTTTCATATACTCTTTAACTTTCTTTGAAATCTCTCCGGCTTTAATATAACTTTTCAAAGCTTCAGGAGAAATACCTTCCGACTCATCATCTTCGCTAGAAACTCGGCTAGATTTTAAATAATTAGCATCTGCTGGTTTATTCATTCTGAAATTATCTGCTTTTCCGAAATCTTCTGTTGGCATAATTTGTATAGAAAATGAGAGTTTTTAAGATTATGGAGAATGAAAATGAACGTATTGTCTTAGAACGCAAATACTTTTAAATGCAATCAAACTGACAAAAGAATGGCAAAGAAATTAAAAATCAATGTAACTCCAATTTCCACAAGATTACAAAAAGCGCTAAACACGAGTGGAAAAGAGTTAATTTATGTCGGACCTTCCCCATACAAACAAAATCCGGTCATTAATTCTACAGCAGGAAAACTTACAGAAATTCATTTAATCCCTTATTACAAATCAACAGAAATAATTATGCGAATTACTGGAGAACCAACACTCTTGGGATATTGCACGGAATCTCCAGAAGAGGTTTTAGAAAAAGCTTTCCAAAATTATCACATAACAAACTTCAATGACCATCATTTTTTTGGGTCAGGAGACTTTGAATCTTCGACTCCAATGATAGGGCTAGGAA
>CAYYKU010000010.1:7508-20168 GCA_964440825.1 Candidatus Woesearchaeota archaeon | reverse complement strand
TAATATTTGTTATTGGTGATAAAGAAGTTACCTTGGTAGAGTTCTTAACAGAAACAGAATTTAATGAGATAAAAAACAGAAAAAGTTAAAATGATACCGAAAAATTTTGGATTAAGAGAATTTTTTAAAGATAAACTATTAAAAATAAATAAATTTCAAGTTAGTAAAAATTATTTATTAGACATTAACTCTGGAACTCTTATAGACAATTCAAAAAATATAATCCCCTATGACGCGGATGGTAAAATACTAGCATTCGAAGATAGACAAAAGACGTGGTTTTTTGATGTTGCGGACTTTCTACAAGAAAATAAATATGAAGATAGTGGATTTATTGTTTTAATGATTGGGGTTGCCTATCTAGAGTCTACTCAACAATTTATAAACGGAAAGTCTAGTAAGAATAATTCATCCAAATTTATAGAAGAAGCATTAGAAAGAATATTCCCCGAAATGACAAAAGAGGAAAAAGACCTATTTATAGATGGGGTAAGGTGCGGTATGTTTCATGATGGCATGTTAAAAAAAGGAATTTTTGCAGATTTTTCACAAAAAAGCTTATTTCATATTCACCAAGACATGCTTATAATAAATCCCTATGAATTTTTAACCTGGACTAAGCGGGATTTTGTAAGATATATCAAATTACTAAAAAATAAGAATAATATAAATGAAAGGCAAAAATTCGAAATAATTTGGGACAACCAAAAGGGAATCTGACTTTTTACACAGAGACTACTTTATACACAAAGCCTATGAACTGATTTTAACTAGGATTAAACATTAAATTGAATGCAATAAAATCCATTTTTTTATTCAAATAATAACTATCTAAACTAACTAAATGAACTTGTCCGGGAACGATCCTATTGAAAGATGCACTAAACTGGGGAAACTCTTCATTTAAACAACCTAATAAAGTTTCTTCAGAACCAGTCATTTCAGAACACTTCTCTCGACCAATCACTACATCATCTAAACTTGGTAAGCCAACTCTGTTAAAATTAAAAGAACTATTCAAACTAGAAGAGTAATAAACTTTAGAACTATCTTCCTTATTAGAACTTATATTTTCTTCAATCTGCAAGATAGAAGTAGAAATCTTAATAGCCACACCATCAAATTCAAAAGAATTTACTTTTCCAAAAAATTCTTTCATTTCATTAGACTTACCCTTGTAATTTTTAAAATTGGTCTCTACTTTAGCTTTAAACAATGCATTGAGATCTAAATTAGGATCTCCAATTTTCATAGAATTATCTTCCAATACTTCCTTATAACTGTTTAAAGAAACCTCTACAAGCCGAAAGTACAAAGTAGTCTCTGCCAATTGATGATTTGAATAAACTTGCTCTAATTTCAAAACATCATTAAAATTTCCTGAAACCTTGGCCAAATCAGAATTCATCGCACCAAGCATATATACAAATAACACAATAGTTAAGATTACCATTACTGCTACAGAGATATCTCCTCTTTTATTTAATTTAAGACTTGAAAACATCTTTAACCTCCACAAAATAAGCAAATTCCAAATAATCCTTAAGACATGCTCTGCAATTTAAATAAAACCCTGTAGAATATTTGAAGGAGGGATCAGCATAAATTCTATATGGTAAAACCTCTCTAGAAACTTCAGGATAATGTGCAGCCCCTCCGGGAGTTTGTTGAGTATCATCATAAAATTTATACAAAATCTCTCCCTTCCTAGTACTATTAAAATCTGCAGAAATCAAATAAGTAGCAATTCTATTGAAACCATGTGAGTAAGAAGTATCAGTAGGGGAAATAGTTACTGGATTTTTTTCACCTATATGCCCAAAAGTATAAGCAATATAGGATAAAATAATTATTACCAGAATTGCAATTAAACCCGCTGCCCATGAAAAACCCTCTCCAACACCTTTTTTATTAAGCATCTCTTACTCCTTTGTTAAACGATGCTACCCAACCAACAATTTTAACAGATTTTACACCCTTATTATAATAAAAATAAGTTTCATTCTTATACAAGCAAGCAATTGCATCAGCAGTATTAGTATTACTAATTACATTACAATATTGCCTTCTAGACTCTCTTTCCAAAGAACCTTCACTCAAAATAGCAAGCCGTATATTTTCACCAGATTCATTTAAAAAATTAAACTCAAAAAATAGATTAGAGTTCTCAATAACTGCCTTATTTATATGACATTCAGAATAAACATCAAAATCATTTGCTAAAACCTTTTCATTCAAAAAAGCATTCTCAACAAAACAATCCATCAACTTTTCATATAATAATTTTGATTCTATTGGACGTATTTCAACAGGAGTATTTACATAAGAAGAAACGAGTAAAGTTACTCCTGCCGCAATAATAATTAAATAAAGTAAAAACATTCCTGCATTAATTTTCTCACTTCCTCGCTTGTTCATTTTTTCTTTTCCTCTACTTTAATTGAATAAAATAATTTTTCCCCTATTTTAGAATACTGCCCAGAAACATCATAATCTGAAAAATAAGGATAATTATAACCTCTCTCGCCTAAACGAAGAGAAACCATCACAGAATTTTTATCAGAATTTAAAGTAATAATTTGACTTTCTACATTTTTACCTTGGGTTTTTACAGCTACTTCATTAAGAGAAGTTATATCTAAAAATAAATTTGTACCGGGTTTTGCACTATCAATTAATAAAGCTATTTTTTTAGCATAAACCTCTTCTTGAACTAAAGAACCAGTTAATGAATTTTTAGCAAATATAAAAAAAACCCCCATGAAAGCAATAACTAAAACAAGAAATATAACTTGGGGCCATGAAACCTCTTCAGCATCTCCTTTTTTTCCAAACGCAAAATACATAAAAAATCAAGCCAAGACAGAATTATAAACTTAACGACTAATAGATATTCTCAAAAGAATCAATATTATATTTCTCAAATCCTTCTTTACTATATTCTGTTAAAAATATACCTGAAACCGAATTTCTACCATCAGGCAAAGAAGTACCAAAAAGATTTTGTATAGCTTCTCCAAAAAAATCCCCTACCCAAGCACCAATAGCACCCAAAACCATAGCTCCTTTAACTGATCCTGTAAAATAACCGCCTGCAAGACCGCCACTTACTCCAAGAATTGAACTGCCCCACATACTTCCAGCCTTAGTTCTAGTTGTCTCTACATAAAGAATGGACATATTCTTAGTTAAATCTAACTCTGCAAAAGAATCACCATTAGTTGGACAAGTACCTGTCTGACAATTAGAATCTAAAAATGAGCCATAATATTCCTTTGCACTCTGTCCTTCCGGAGTGCCTCTTAAAAAATCCATATAACTTACATTATTATTTGGAACTTTATGAGTCAACATATAGTCCATAAGACCATTAACAACTTTTAGATCATCAGAAGTTCCCATTTCCTTATCTTCGCCCATCAATACACTATCATCAAACTCAATCCTTGTACAAATAATACCCTTACTCAAAGTATCTTTCTCCCAAACCCACGCACGAGAAAATATTTCTAACTTACCTTCACCAAACATCCCCCAGCAATCCGCCATTTCTCTAGAAATAAACATTTTTATTTGGTCTTTTCTTCCAAGATCGTTATTTGCAGTTAGTCGCATTGTCTCGAAATCTTTACCGAGCGAATCACAGTTACCCTTAGAATCTAAAGTTATACACAACTTCCGAGTCTTACATCTTAAATTAATAAATTCTTTAGTTGGAATTTTATCTCCTGGAAGAGTAGCTTTCAAAATAACAGATTCCTTACAAGCTGCACGATCAATAGTTTCCTGAAACGGAAAAGCGATTATAACAATCAAAAACACAGCTAAAGTAATCAAAGAAATTATTATTGTTACAATAAACCAATTGATATCGCCTCGTTTATTCATACAATATTAAGAAAATAGAGATTTATTAAGGTTACTGAAAAACTTAATCTTTTGATTTCTATAAACTTAATTCTGCCAAACCAATTTAGGATATTGTCCTTCTGTTAAATTCCAAACATTTGTATCCCAAACACTACTAAAGGTATTTGGATTCTTCATTTCTTCTGTTGTTTTACCATAGCTATCGTCACAACCAGTGCCACCACTTATCACCGCACACATAATTGTTTGTTCAGAAGCATTCATATCCCAAAAGAAATTAGTTATTGTGCCGCCATATTTGTATGTAGTTAAACCTCCAGCATAATAATCCAATACTACTTGTCCTGCTGCATATGAATTAATAATATCTCCTCCCTGTTGAATCCCTATTAGCCCTCCAGAATAATATCCTGCTACTGTCCCAGTTGAATAGGAATTATTTATTAAACCATTACCGTCCCCAACAAGACCACCAGCAGGACCACTGGACGCAGTTACCGTTCCTGTTGCATATGAATTGGAAATTGATCCAATATACTGAGTTCCAACTAAACCACCAATAATCGTCACCCCATCTACACTTCCAGTTGAATATGAATTGGAAATTGAACCCTCCGAATAGCCAATAAGACCACCAATATTCTCATTTCCAGTTACCTCTCCAGTTGCATAGGAATTATTAATTGTTCCAGAAGAAGAACCAGCTAGACCTCCGACATATGTATCTCCACTTAAATTTGCTGATGATGAAGAATCAGTTATTGAACCCCCATAATTATACCCAACAAGACCCCCAACATAGCTACCATAACCGGCTCCCGAACTATACCTGAGAGGCTCACTAGTTACCACTCCTTCAACATACGAATTACTAATTGGACCCTCATTAAACCCAACAAGCCCCCCTACAAAACTCCCAACCGAATTACAAGTTCCCGCACCACTAACCCCGACAGAACTTAATTTAACATTTGAAATACTACCCGTAGAATATCCAAATAATCCAGTACCAGCAGAATAACCCCATACAACCAAACCTTCAATAACAAAATTACTGCCATTAAAATTCCCAGTAAATGGATCTTGCGTACCATCTAAACTCAAACAATTTGGAACATCGCAACCTTCCTGAACAATTGCCCCACAACCCCCAATAGAACTAAAATCACCTCCAATCCCCGCATAGTCATCATCACTAGAAGTCAAGTCATTATTCAATATAAAATTAGAATCCAAATAATCACGAACTCTATCCAATTGTGTCCATGTTTCTATTTGATAAGGATCCCCTAAAGAGCCATCTCCACCTGCAAATGCAGAATTTATAATATAATTTTTAACATCTGAAACAGCAGACTTATTTGTGGTTCCATTGCCAAAAGAAGACCACTTGTAAGAATACGTTCCCTGAGCAGAAAGTGAATAAGTAGCAATATAAACGCCATCGACTAAATTTGCGAGAACTTTTGTTCCATTTATTTCCAAATAAACAGTTCCATTTGTATTAGCAACAGTTACATTAAATTCACCAGTACCTTCATAAAAGAAACTACCTGAATTATCTTTATAATTAGAAAATACAGGAGTCCAAGGATCATTAATCAACGCAACATCTCCCAAACTACAAGGAGGTAAATAATCTAAAGACAAAGTTCTGCACAACTTACCTGTTTTCAAAACAGGTGCAACAGAAACGGAATCAATATTCCCCAAAGTTGCAGCATCAATATAAAAAGTATGATATTCATTAGAAGTAAAACTATAACTCATATTTTCAGAATAAGAATTTCCAACAGAAGACAAAATAAAATCAACTCCAGAAACATCCACATCATTTGGACCTTTCTTAATTTGAACAGCAACTATTTTTTTCGTAGAATCGTAACAAGTGAATCCTTGCGTAGTTCCAATGGAAATATCAACATCATCACATAAAGAATTTCCAAGATTATTTTGAATCATTGGAATTATAACTGCCCAAACAACACCAACTGCAGCAACGGTAATCATAATAATTAATACAGTTGCTACAACAGCAGAAACACCTTTTTTACCAATAACTCCTCTTAATTGCCTAGAAAGGAATACATTAAACACTATTTAAATTTTATCCAACCGACATAAAATATTTAGAAATATAATAAACACCATAAGCAACGGCTACTGCAAGTAAAATTAAAGATAACTTAACAACTAAACTCTCGCCTAAATTTTCAGACATAATAAAAAGAAGAATTCAATATTAATAAATGTTATTAAAAATTAAGAAATATTTACTTCACTTTGTTTACCGGAATAGTGAAAAATAAATTCCGAACAAACCATTTTAGAATCAACTGGAAAGGGATAAGCTACTTGTATAAAATAATGATCGCCTACTTTTTCAATTTCTTCCCCAGTATCCAACTCGCTATATGCCAAATTTGTCCACTCATTCATAGAATCAGAAGTACAAGAGAGGTAGTTTTCTTTCCTAGATAACTCTTCTTCACCTAGTGTTTTTAGATATGCTCCAAACTCATTCAAACTACAATTAGTCTCAAACGAAAAGTAATAATTGGTTTGAGGAGTCATACTATCATATCTTACCGAATAGATCTCGCACTTTGCAGAAGAAGGTTCAACATACAATTCAAGATTTGCAAAATCCGACTTGGTTACCCTGTCCACCCATACTCCTGCAGAATTCTTTTCTACATCATTCGTTCCAATCCAACTAATGTCCACACCAATAGAACAAATAGCAGAAGACTTATCTCCTAAAACAGACGTACTAAATTCACAAGAAGTAAAATTTGCAAAATTATTTTCCTGAGAAATTTCCCCAAGTTTACATGAATTTTCACTTATTGATCCGGGATATTTCATCTCAGAACCTCCAACAGAACTATCACATTTCAAGAAAAAATTAACTTTTGAATCACTAAGCAATCCCAAATTACAATTTTCAAAATCGAGAACAACAGAAGGAATAACAAATTTAGAGCCTGTTGGAATAACTGAAGTTGCGGTCCCCAACCCCGTAATCTCGCAATTCGAATTTTGATTACCCCAACCAGAAACTGGGACTCCTTCCTTCCCATTCTTTTGTGCAAAACTAATTGTCTTACCAACCCGACTAATCACTAAAATAAATGGAACTTGTGAAACATAGATACAATCAGGAATATATTTTAGATAACTATCACTTAATTTTTTAAGAGTCACACCACTAGGCATACAAGTATTAAGTAAAGAACTGAAAAGCGCTTCATCTTCAATAATTTGACAAACTCCATATTTCTCACACACTTTAAGGTTATTATCTAAATAATTAGTTGAAGTTCCAACATCTGTCTTGAGAGGATACATTGAACTTTGAGGAGCACAATAACAAACTTTTTTTCCACGCCCAACTAAAGCCCAACCCTTCGGACTTTCAATAAGAACTTCTTTACTATCACCATCAGATAAATTTTTAATTTCATAAATAATATTCTCTAAAGCAATCTTTGCTTGTTGCTCTTTAAGGCTTCCTGAAACAATATTATAAACTCCAAATAAAATAAATAAAATAAATATAAAAACTGCCACCCCTAAAATCAATTTGACTATCTCTTCAACTGACAAAGTTCCCCTTTTTGAATCCATAATAATAGTATAAGAAAGATAATTATAAACTTAACTAAAAATATATAAATACTAAAAAATTCCAGAAAACAATGAAAAAAAGTTTAGAAAACATCCTTAGTATAGCTAAGTTAGCACTAGCATCTTCTTTGGCAACAATTTCTCTTTATGCACAAGAACCTTTCCGAATAAAAACAACGGATGGAAATTGGGATAAAGCGGCACAAGCAACACTTTATTTTAAAAGCACATTAGGAAATATAGGAACAGATCCGAAAAAAGACCCTACAAAACAATTCAAGACACAGATATACTTTTCAGGTAGAAAGAAATCAGAAGACACACTTGAATTTATGTACGTAACAACAGATCTTCAAAATCCTTCTTTAGAAGCTCCAACAATAGACAATAACAAAACAAAGTTACTGTTTTACAGCGATGGAGACTCATTTGTTGAAATTAAATATCAAAAAGCAATCATGTTAAATAATAAAGGAGAACTAAAATTAGAAGATACAGTACCTAAAGAAAGAGCAAGCAGCACTTTGATGAAATTTGGAATAAATTTAACAGATAAAGCAAATGAAAAAATTAAAGAGTATATTTTATTCAAAACTGCAGGACTGTTAGATGTAAACGTAAAAGAAGGATTGACAAAATATTGTGAAAAACAAACAGAGGAGATTATGAAAAATGCAAAAGACGACACAGAATATGAACTTGCAATAAATAACATACCCCTATGGACAAGAGACAAAAATTCAGCAATTAGAAACAAACAAATAGGATGGATTTTCGGAATATCTGCTTCATCAAAAAATAAAAAAGAAGTCCCTCTTGCACTCTACTATCATCTTGCCCTAAAAAGAGATGAAAAACAAGAAGAAGGAACATTAGACGCATATACAGAAACATTTACACTACCTGCAAAAATAGAACAAAGAACAAAAAACTCCTTAGAAGGAATCTGGTTCGCTCAAGAAGAATCAGACAAATACAAAAAATTCATCACTTTTGTTATAACCTCGGAAGGAAGTCTATTCCCATTAGAGCTAGGATCCGATCCCAGAGATGGGGGCAGAACCAGAATCTCTAAATTAAAAAAAAGAGGTAGCGAGATAGAACCTATAAACTGTAGAATAGAAAAAGATCTAAAAATAACAGAAACAGGAAAAGAGAAAGGAGATATAAGTGAACTGAAAATAGAAGAAATCAATCCAAATTCACTTAAATTAATTTATCAATTCGGAGATACAAAAGAACCTGTAATGCTTAAAAAATTAGAAGGTTGGTAAAACTGAAAAATAAGAAGAATTTTAGGAAAATAAAATTAACTAACTAAATTTGATAAAACAAATTTTCCATCTTTCTGAAAGATTCTATTCCTCATATTTATACTTTCACCAGAATAACTACTATCTGCAAAAATAATAAGACAATCAGTTACTAAAGAACCCACGACAAGATTACACAAATTCTTAGAATCTCCAAACCCTAAATTGCCAGTTCTAGCATTCAAAGGGTATTTAGACCCTTCAAAGTTATTAGTGGTTAAATAAAGTTTTGTTTTATATTCGCCACTAGAGTTTTTCTTAATGATACAATACTCATCAGCAAAATTCCAAGTATTATAGCAATCTTTATCTGAAACATAATACTCATCAGCCTTTACAATTCCATTAGAAGAAGTATCTGCACCAGACTTGGTTGTTTCGGTAGGAGCCACACTACAAACGATCTTTTGCCCATCGAAATAAAAATTATTCGCACTATCTTCTTTCTTACCATAATAATTAATATCGTTTAATACTCCACTACCTTCCAAAGCACCTTGCTGGATAACTTTTATTAAACTACTAAGATCATATAGATTCCAAGAATCTACAGGAACATCTCTTTTTTTCAAAGCACCGATACGATTTCCACTAGAATTAAAAACAGAAAAAATCCCTTCAGTATATTTAATAGCGTAATACGGACAATCATCTACATTTCTTTTAGTAAAATCAAAGGAAGGTAATCCGGAAGGCAAATCATAAAACACCTCATCAGTACCACTTATAGTGCTGTAATCTTTATCTGTAGTAGTCTCCATCGTAGGCAAAAAATTACGAACCATCGCTCCCCACTCTTTCCCAAACATAAAATATAAAACAATCAAAATAACAACTAACCCTATAAGTAAAATCAAAAATTCATTCATGCCAAACTGAACACCTTTTTTATTCTTCAAAACAGATCTCATTTAAAACAGCCCCCATAACGTAAACAATCATAAAACCTAGCAAGATAATTAGAAATAGTATCTTTAAAAAATACCAAAATAAGAACTGCTGCAGCTAAACCAATAATTGCCAAAAGCAACCAAATGGTCTGCAAACTTAACTGCCCTTTTTTTGTTAACCTCATAAAAAACCAACATTACAGAGATTAATAAATGTTTAGAAAGTATTTATACAAACTAGAGTCCTAACTGGTAAGCTTTATATAATCGAAATAGTATAAACAAATATGGAAAAAATAAAGGCAACCTTTATGTCTGAAAAAGTATTCTCCAACGCAAAAGAAGCCTTTGGCCTATTTGATTCTCAAAGATTTGGAGAAAAAACAGGAGAAAAAATTTACTATACTTTACCCGAAACACTATTTCTAGTTGAAACTAAAAAAATGGAAGTTTCTAATTCAAAAGATAAAAAAATAACAGATAAGGAATTATTAAAAAAGTTCGAAAAAATTGATAAAAAATTTAAAACAAAATATTTTGTATTTAGAGATTTAAGAAAAAAAGGTTTAATCGTAAAAACAGCTCTTAAATTTGGAGCAGAATATAGAGTATATGAAAAAGGAAAAGCAGTCGGAGATGATCACTCGAGATGGATATTATTTCCCGTCTCAGAAAACCAACAAATGACCTGGCAAGACTTCTCAGCTAAAAACCGAATAGCACACTCGACTAACAAAAAGCTTTTAATTGCAGTAGTTGATGAAGAAAATGCAGTCTCTTACTATGAAGTAAACTGGCTAAAAATATAATATGGCAAAGATTGACGTGAATAGTGTAAAAAAGAAAATACTTGAATTCTTAGACAAAAATGGACCGAGCCTTCCAGTTCCAATAGCAAAACACGTAGGTCTCCAACCTATGTTTGCTTCAGCAATACTATCTGAATTATTAAATGAAAAAAGAGTAAAAACAAGCTCTATGAAAATAGGAACCTCACCCTTATATTTAATCCCCGGACAAGAATACAAACTTGAAGCATTTACTGAAAATTTAGGCGGAGTAGAAAAAGAAGCCTATCTTATACTTAAAGATAATCGTTTAATAGAAGATCAAGCTCAAGAACCAAGAATAAGGGTGGCGCTTAGGGGGCTAAAAGACTTTGCAATCCCTACTCAGATGAATGATAAGCTATTCTGGAAATATTTCACAGTCTCTAATAATAAAGTAAGGGAGGCCTTACAAGACGAGGGCAACGTAGCAATCGGGGAAAGAGTAGTTGGACAACAAATTTGGGAAGACATTAAAAAAGAAACCCCTCAAATAGAAAATATTACAAAACAAGAACCAAAAGTAGAAGAAATACTTGCCGAAACACATGAAAAAATACTAAACATTTTATCTAAAGAAGCTTCGCAAAGAGCCATACCTATAAATGAAATCGAGAATAAACAACCAGTAAAAGAAATAATAACAATCGAGGAAAGAGAAGCACCTCAACAAGTGGCAGCTATGATCTTACAAGAAAAACAAGTACAACCTAAAGAATCTCCAAAAAAGATAAAGAAACTTACAGAAAAAGAAATATTCCTAGAGCAAGTAAAACATATCTTACAATCAAGAAATATTGAACTAATGGAAGTACTTCAATTAGATAAAAAACAAATATTAGCAAAAGCAAGAATAAATGTAGACAAAACTTGTATATTATACTTTATAGACAAAAAAAGACCAGATGAAAAAGACATGTCAAAAGCGTTCAAAAAAGCCCAAGAATACAATTTACCTTATTATTTATTTACACAGGCACAGCCTCAGAAGAAACTAAAAGAAACAGCAGATTTATACAAGGCTCTTTTAGGATTCGGAAGTATAGAATAATCAAAACAATAAACCTTTTAAACCCCTAAAAGTAGCTAATATTATTAACATGGGAAGAATTAAAACAAAACCAATCAAGAGAGCAGGATTTAAGTTAGTCGAAGCAGCTCCAGAATTATTTAACTCAGAATTTAACCATAACAAGAAAGTTTTAGGAAGAGATATGCCTAGTAAGAAAGTAAGAAACATGATCGCAGGATATATCACAAGATTCAAGAGAAACACTAAAAAAATAATCCAAGACGAATAGTTCTAAAATGACAGATTACAATAAAGAAGAAAATGTGATTTTCATCGGCAGCAAACCACTTATGAATTATGTAACTGGAATTGTTATGCAATTTACAACTCAAAAAGCAGAAGAAGTTAAAGTAACCTCTAGAGGAAAATTTATCTCAAAGTGTGTTGATGTTGTAGAAGTAGCAAGAAAAAAATTCTTAAAAGAACTTGACATTAAAGTAAAAGAAATCAAAATAGACAGCCAAGAATTCGAAAACAAAGAAGGCAAAAAAGTCACAGTATCCACTATGGATATAGTTCTAACTAAATAAAAAATTCTTATAACCCTTATACTTCAAGACATAATTGTCTTTCCAAAACTTTATCTTTTGGTTTGTAACCTTTACTACTTAACCAGGCTCTTGAACCGTATTTAACTTCGGCTAATTTCTTTACTTTATCAAAAGAAAGATGTCTTTTATCTAATTCTTGTGCTAAATAATTTAATACTGAAGTAAATTGATTCATAACAGAAATATAATTCTCATTATTTTTATGTTTTAATCCAATGATTTCTTTTTGAAATACAATATCTCCTACTTCCAACAATAATTCAACCTCATTCTCTCTTGTAGGATTTAAATCATATATTGCCAAAGCTTCAACAACTTCCGAGAACTCAGTGTCTACTCTCCGACCTCTTCTTTTGTCAAAATATTGAGGTTCATACTGATGAGGTCCCTGAAAATTAGACCCCAATGTTCTAACTAGTATTCCCTCTTCACCCATTAAATCTCTTGGTTGTCTACTTGAGTATATTGCTGAGATAGTTGATTCTAAAGTTCCAAACTTTAAACGAA
>CAYYKU010000010.1:0-7498 GCA_964440825.1 Candidatus Woesearchaeota archaeon | reverse complement strand
TAAAAGCTCTGCTTGTGTAAGATTAGTGGGTGTTGCCATAGTATAAAAAATAGGATTGAAAGACTATTTAATCCTTACCAAACTAAATAAAAATTAACTGCAATTAGTTTGAAGCCAATAGAATTCGCACCATAAAACTGTAAAATTCTAATTAGCTCCAAACTAATATCAAAAAAATAAAATAAATAGGAGTTTAGCTAAATTTACTCTAAATTAGTAGAGTGAATCATTCTTAACACAGCTACTTCTTCAGGCATTAGCTCATCATCGTCAAGAGCTACGGAGGCGTCTACACTTGCTCGCATTCCACTCGAAGAGTAACTTCTTTTTCTTACCATTTTGCCCTCCTATCATTATTTAGTTATTCTAGAAAATTAAAACTGCTTCAAGCAAGACCTTCAGATGTTCTTAGATTGTAGTTATAGAAAGTTAATCCGAAGGTCTTGACAAGAAATCAATAAAAAAACCCTAGAATTGTAACAGGTGTGACTGAGGTATTCTTCAAACATCTAATACTCCAGTGCATCTGCATACTGAAAACAAGGATAACTAGTATATAAACATAGCGATGTTACTCTAGAAAAACAAAAAAATAGAAATAAAAATGGCTCGAGAGTGAATTGAACACTCGACCCTCGCCGTATGAAAGCGATGCTCTACCACTGAGCTACCGAGCCTTGGCTTTTGACAATCTTCTCCTCATTTAAATCTTTTGAATAAACAAAAGAGCAAGGCGAGGAAAGAGCCATGTTATTTTATGGAATTTTGAGTATATAAAAATCCTTCTATTTGAAACATTTATATATCTTAACTAACTTAATAATTTATGGTATTAAACGAAACAGCAAATCTTTCTATAACGGAATTTGCAAGGACAGTATCTCCCTTAATAAGCGGTAATTTACTCCCACTTATAAATATCTTAAAAGCAGCAGGAATTATTTTTATTATTTATTTAGTTCTTCTGCTAGTGCAGTTTATAACAAAATTTCAAGA
This sequence comes from Candidatus Woesearchaeota archaeon, assembly GCA_964440825.1. Taxonomy (GTDB): domain Archaea; phylum Nanobdellota; class Nanobdellia; order Pacearchaeales; family GW2011-AR1; genus CABMGO01. The sequence continues at coordinate 6,502 of CAYYKU010000010.1, read as the reverse complement.
CAGAAAAAGATTAAAAAGAATAGAGCAAAAATTAGACTTGCTTCTAGAAAAAAATAAGAAGAAAAAATAATTGATTCTCAAAATAATTGAGACTCATAAAACTTTTGTCGATACATTTCCCGATTAACTTTCTCTGGCTTAAAATGTACTTTAAACAACCTTAAGAAGAAATTCTCCTTCTCTTTCTGCCCAGCAAGAGCTGAAGAAAATCTTTTAATCTCTTTATAAATTTCATTAAGACTATCATAAATAGTTATAGGAACTTTAAAATGTCCCGCCTCTAAAAGTTTTTTATGGTCCTTAACTCTTGCAAGAACGGGCAATTCAATTAATTCCTCAATTTCAGATAAATCTAATTCATATTTAGAATCTTTAATCTTGTTTATAATAACTCCTGAGACATTAGTTTTATTTTTTTTAGCAAGTTGAGCTGCCTTAATGGAAGTATGCAAGGTAACTCTATCTGGAGTTGTTACAACAAATATCTTATCTGCAGCTGCAATAGCAGGAAGCATTTCAGAATGATGTGGAGAAGAATCAATTACAATAAAATCATACCGATTTCTATATTTCTCTAATACTTTTTTCAATTTATATGGATCAATCTCATCTTTAAAATACATAGATGCGGGCACAATATCCATCCCGTATGCTTCATAAATTGCAGCATGCAAACCTTCCTTATCTCCGAGAACATCATGAAGCGTCAAGTCATCTTTTAAGTCTAAATACAGCCCAATATTAGGAGCAGAAAAATTAGCATCCACTAATAGAACTTTTTTTCCAAAATCATTCGCTAAAGCAGAAGCAGTTTCAAGAGCTATTGTTGTCTTACCAACACCGCCTTTTACAGATACAAAACTAATTATCGTTCCCATCACACACTTTTTTCAAAAATATAAGGTTGACCTTCTTTTTAAGATTTGTGTTTATTCAAGTAACAACATACTAGCCATAACAAGAATACCTAAAATGAAAGTTAAAACTTGAATAATAGAAGTTTTTAGTCCTCCCACCTTATGCAACTCGGGAATTAAATCACTCCCAGCAACATAAATAAATCCGCCTGTAGCGATAGGAACAAGAATCATTTGCAAATTAGGAATATAGGAACTAAGCAAAAAAGTAAATATTGCTCCTAATAAAGAAACTAATGCTGAAATAAAATTCAAGAATAAAGCTCTTCCTTTTGAAAATCCACCATGCACTAAAATACTAAAATCTCCAAGCTCGTGAGGAATTTCATGTAAAAATACTGCAATAGATGTAGCTAATCCCAATTGAAAATTAACTAAGTAACTAGCCGCAATAATTGTTCCATCAATAAAATTATGCATTGAACTTCCAATTAAACTCATAAACGCAAAGGAATGGACATGTTTTTTATTTTTAGATTTATGTGGGCTTTGGACTAATTCATTCTCGCAACATTCATCGCCATGACAATGGTATTGCTGAAAGTGCACAATCTTTTCCAATATAAAAAATATCAAAATACCTACAAGAAGATAAGCAGAAATTTCTAAACTAAAACCCCAAGTATCAATAATTTCAGGAAATAAATGTATAAATGCATCTCCAAATAATGCACCTGCAGAAAAGCTAATAAAATAAATAAGAATTTTCTTCATTTTAACAGAATTAATGCCCATTGTAAAAACACCAACAAACGAAGCAAGACTAATCACCAAAATACTTAATGTTGCATAAAACCAAACGGATAACATAAAATATAAACAGAAAGGATATTTTTAAAGTGTTCTAATTCATGCCTTCCATAAAACCCTTCATCTGCAAGGCACCTGCATCCTGGCTATCGCGAGATTCAGAAATCAAAACAGGCGACATATCGAATTCTTTAAGTAATTCTCCAAAGGGATTAAATTGTGGGAAAACATTTTTTTCCAAAATAGACCTATGCATTTTCTCCCCTTTATCTGTAAATTCCACAGGATAAAAATGACAATGTAAATCACGTAAAACATTTCTTCCAAGTCTTTTTTCAATCTCAATTAATGCTTCTCTAAATTGCTCTTTAGTTTGCATTTTGCCTAATGTTCTTGCATGAATATGCGCCCAATCAATGCATGGCAAAGATTCTGTATTTTCACATATTGTCAAAACATCATTTAAACTTCCAAATTGAGAAATCTTCCCCATAGTCTCGGGATGAATAGTTATTCCTTTTGGTTTATTCTCTTCAATAACTTTCAAACATTTAATCACAGATTTTACATCTTTCCCAAATCCAGGATGAAACACAATTCTTTTAGCACCCATTATTGAACCTAATTCTAAAGTCTTCTGCATTTCTTTTATAGAATTCTGGACTGTCTTTTCTTTTTCAGAAGTAAACACAATATAATAAGGTGCATGAATACTTAAAAAAATATCATTCTTTTTAGCCTTTTCTCCCATTAAAAGAGCATCTTCTTTTCGCATCTTTGCACCATAGGTCATCATTCTTTCATAAGCATTCAAACCAATAGAATGAATCCAGTCTGGAGCATTAACTCTATTTTTTCCAAACTCTGATTTAAAAAAGTTAGGAGGATTTCCAGAAGTGCCAAATCTAATCATATTATTCCTAACTCTTTAAGTTTACGAAGAGTATCTGCATCCTTGGGTTTAGCAGTTATTATCTGAGCCTCCTCCTTAATTCCTAAAGCAATATAGTCTCCTTTTTTATATAACTCCCCCACTAACGAAGAAGTTATAGCATCTAATTCGTGATCAGTAATTTTCTCTTTTGAAACATCTCCCTTAAAACCATAATCGATAAGTGCTTTTCTTAACTCTTCTATACCTGCCTTTTTTCTAGGCATAGCTAACAAATCTTGCGCACTTCCAGGATAAGTCTCAATAACCTCGTATCCTCTAGACTCTAAAATTTTCCTAAACTTCATACCTCGATTGGTAAGTTTCTGCATTCCCCCAAAACCGCAAGGAAAAATTCTTACACCAATCTTTACCATTTGTTTTTCACCAACACGCATGCAACCAAACTTCCTACACTCGCAATTATAATCTAGACAGCACCTTCCTTTTGGATAACCTAGGGGTGAATCTATGGTAATTAGATTAGCACCAGATTTTTCTATTGCACTAATTATTTCTTCATCAGTATACAGAACGCAAGTTATTGTTTCAAAACCATCAACAATAGCAAATCCCGTTTGTCTTTCGGGAACACCCGCCAAATCCACTCCAACTATTTTCATAAAACAAAAACACTAGTTTTATATATAAACTATCGCTCAAAAAAGTTGACTAAAATGGATATATTAAAACTATTTCAATATGAAGAAAAACTCAGGTTCTCCGATATAGAAAAAGCATTAAAAGTTAGGTCAAACAAACTAACATACCATATAAAAAAGTTGACTAAAAAAGGCATTTTAAGAAAAGAGGGAAAACACTATTTACTATCTGAAACATCACAAAGAATAATTCCTTTCCTATCAGAAAAAGATTCCACTCTTCCAGCAGTTTTAATCCATATTGGAAATTCAAAAGAATGTTTTCTAATAACACGAAAAAAAAGACCATTCAAAAATCTCCTAAGCATGCCTGGCGGAAAAATACTTGTTGGAGAACCAATAGAAAATGCAGTAGCCCGAATAATGAAAGAAAAATATAATATAAATGCAAAACTAGACAAAATAAATTCCATATCCTTAGAACAAGTAAAAACGAAACAACAAAAAATAATCCACTCATTCCTATTAATTTATGTAAACGCCAAAACAAAAGACAAAATAGATTTAGTAAATATTGATAAAAACAAAAAGAAAATAATTACTAGCGACTATTATTTAATAAAAAATGACTCTAATAAAAAAATAGATATTAAAACAATCAATACAATTGAAAATTAACTAAAAACAGGCATCCTTTCTCTCCACAAACCACCACTTCTAAAATTTCTCAAACATTGAAAAACAACACTCCCCAGCCGATTATCACTAATCCTACCTTTATTATAAAAACAACCATAGTTAGCAATCCCTCGCCAATACTGTTGATTACTTTCTTCATCAGACATTCCAAAAACAAGAGTTTTATCTAAATCTAAAAGTTGGTATTCTAGTGCTCTACGAACGGCTGCGTGCCCATCTAGTTCAACCAACTCGCTATCAGAAACAATAGCTTGAAAATAAGCGGAACCATATTTTTTCAATTCGATTATAACCTCCTCGCCATCCATAACAGACACAACCTCAAAATTATAAGTTTTCAAATCTTGTTCATATCCTCTTAACAAATCAATATCATCTTCCACCAATAAAATCCGACCCATCATAAAAAAATATTCAAAAAAAGATTAATAAGTATTATCAATATATAAAATATCTCTTCATTAGCCATAAACGACTAGATATCTTTCTGAATAATCTCTCAAGGGCCTTTCAGCACCTAAAACCTGCCCAGCCATTTCGGACCAAGCCACATTTTGTCTTCTTTGTGCAGAAGCAATTTTTCTAGAGATCTCAGAACTATCATCAGCTAACTGAGTACCAACTCTTTCAAAAACAGAAGTATGGGAAATCTCAAAGTCCTCTTTCTTTGCCGTGCGTGTTAAAATAAGCTCTTCAATTACATCCATATTATTCTTCCTTAACTCTTGTCTCGACTAACTTTCCAAACTTTAAAACGTCTTCACCTTCAACAACTTTTCTAACAACTTCTCTTAATTCAGAAATCTTAACTCTAACTTGTTTTGTTGTGTCTCTATCTCTTATTGTAACAGATTTATCATTTGGAGTTTCTTCATCAATTGTAATACACATAGGAGTTCCAATTTCATCATTTCTTGAATATCTTCTACCAATAGAACCTGATTTGTCATAAACTATATTCCATTCCTTTCTTAAATCAGAAACAATATTTGTAGCAATAACCTCATATTCTTCTTTTTTAATAATTGGAAATACAGCTGCCTTTACTGGAGAAATTCTCGGAGGTAACTTCAAAACAACATTCTTTCTTGCTTCATCAAAATTATATGCTTTTGTCAATAAAGCTAAGAAAACTCTTTCCATACCAAAAGTAGGTTCAATAACTTTCGGAATAAGTTTATTCTTATATTTTTCATCATAAACTTCCATTTTCTCGCCACTTGCTTTCATATGCTGAGTCAAATCATATTGTCCCCTATTTGCATTTCCTGCAACTTCCTTACTTCCAAATGGATATTCATAATCAATATCAAATGTTGCTGAAGAGTAATGAGATAATTCATCTTTTCTATGCTCTCTAATCTTGATTTCCACCAAACCCAAACCATAAAACCATAAAATTTGTTCTGCCAACCAATATGCGTGCCATTCTTCCATTTTTTTCTTTTTCAACATTTCGCCAATAGTTGTTTCTTTTAATGTATCCTTGCCTGCAAGTTGTGTTTCCTCATCTAACAATTTAAATTTCAAATCTAAATGTTTCTTCTCAAGCAAATCACATTTCTTTTCTTCCGGATTTATAAAAAATTCAAACTCTCCGATATGAAATTCTCTACTTCTAAACAAGAAATCCCTAGGAGCAATTTCATTTCTAAAACATCTCCCAATCTGAGCAATACCAAAAGGCAAATTCTTTCTGGAAGTTTGCTGAACATTTTTAAAATCTAAAAACATACCTTGTGCAGTTTCTCCTCTTAAATATGCATCAACAGAATCAAGTGCACCAACTTTTGTTTTAAACATCAGAGAAAATTCTCCCTTAACTTCATATTCACCACCACACTTATCACATTTTACTTTTCCAACTTCAGATTTATCAAGTTTAGTAGATAATTTACATTTTGGACAATAAACTGCAACATCTCCAAAATTTGCAACATGCCCAGATGCAACCCATGTTTTTGGATTAGAAATTATAGAAGCTTCAATACCTACCATGTTCTCTTTCTGATGAATAAAATAATTCCACCAGTCTTTCTTAATATTATTAAATAACTCAACGCCTAAAGGACCAAAATCCCAAAAACCAGAAAAACCCCCATAAATTTCACTTGACTTAAACACGAAACCTTCAGCCTTGCAAAAATTAGCTAATTCTTCAACATTTATCTTACTTTTAGATTCTACCATACTTTTACATAAATACTCAATTTATAAAGTTTTAGAATGAGGAGCCGTTCGACGCAAGTATTGAAAATTACTATTAGAAAAAATACATAAAAGCAGGTAGCAGGAATTGCACCTGCGCATGAGAGGGTTGCAGCCTCTTGCCTTACTGCTTGGCTATACCTGCATACGCCCGAGCGAGGATTTGAACCCCGGACCCCTAACTTAGAAGGCTAGTGCTCTATCCAGGCTGAGCTACTCGGGCATAATAAATCAAACAAAAAAATGCTATTTAAAGTTTCCTAAAAGTTATTTATCTAAGTAATAATAATTTTTCAAGTATTTAGCTCAAATCTACTTCTTAAATAAGTTCCTATGCTTAGGGCTTTGCGTCTAAATTAATTTATTGAGAATTTTTCTTTAATTTGTTAAAAACT
>CAYYKU010000009.1:0-20301 GCA_964440825.1 Candidatus Woesearchaeota archaeon | reverse complement strand
ATTATTACACTGCTACATTAACAAACAAATTAAATAAAACAATTACACTTCTTACTTTCTTCACGGTTTTCTTAACAATACCAACAATACTTTTTAGTTTATATGGTATGAATATCAATTTACCCTTTCAACAACACCCTCTTGTATTGGAATTAATTTTAGCAGGAGTTCTTATTGGCTGGACTTTCTTATTTTTGCTATTGAAAAAACTTAAGATGGTTTAATCCCATTCATTTTTTTACAAAAAGGTTTTCAGCATCATTCAAAACAAAATCTAAATCATTATGTTCTAAAAAATTATGGGCAAGTTCAGAACATTTATCAATATTTTCCTGTGGAAAACCTAAAACAAATTCCTCAACTTCACTCATTAATTCATACATAACAAAAGCATGCAAATAATCATACTCGTTGCTGCCCCTACGTAAATTAAATTTTCTCGCTCTTTTTTCTGCATAATCCAGAGAAGCATCTCTCAATAAACATATCTCTTCGCGAGTAATATATTCTGAAAGAGAAACCTCTATTGTACCTATAGCTCTTTTTATTTCACGATAAGCTCTTTGTTCAGGTTCTTCTACTATGGCTTCTTTAGAGGGACGAGTTAAAATTTCTAAATCCTCCTCAATCAAACGATCAATATCACTATATTTCACTAACTTACACTCTAACCCCATAAGTGTTTTTGGATCACTATTTATTTTTTCCTGAAAATCTCGATAAAATTCTTTAAAAACTTTATAACGAGTCATGGCTTGTAACTGAAAATATCTCTTTGAATCAGAAGGAATACCTAAGTACTCTGCTTTTCTTTCGGCAAAGGCGAAAGCCCATCCTTGGAGATAAGTTACTTCGCCTTTCAAAAACCACTCTCCCAAATGAGATTCCATCTTTTGAGTCTCAAACTTAATTGAACTCCAATCTAAAGAGTCTAATCCGCTCATGAAAAACCAACTAAAAGCACCTTAATATATTTATCTAATTAGAACAAAGTCTTTTGTTTACTACCTTTCAAAACATCATCAAAATCTTTTTTGAATAAACCTAAAATCTGATTTGCGATAGGTTTAATCTGCTTATCAATATAGTGTTCATAATCTAGCTTATGCTTTAGCTTTTGAATTGGCTCCGGCCCATCCACCGTAATAAAATATTCAATAATAGTAGACTCTACAAAATCCAATTTTCTTGCAGCTTTAACATGGGGAGGAGTAGTCTTTGTGTATTCGTCTAAATTCTTTCTTATTGATTTTCTATAAACTAACTTCTTATCCATTTTGCCCCCTAAAATATCTTTCACATATTCTTTAATGAAACTATCAATTTCTCGTTTCTTGAAAACTTTCATCAATAGCTCTTTTTGGAATTCCTGTGCTGCTTCAGTCCAATCTCCTCTTATTGCTTCCAAACCGGTAATTTCTAAAGATTCTTTATTTCCATCAAGAGTCAAACCAGCATATCTTTTCTTAGCAGCTTTCGTTGACTCTTCCTCTCCGGGCTTTGTTCTTAATGCAGGGAACATAATAGAAATATACTGCTTCTTAAATTCTAACTCTAAATAAGATTCCCTATGATAATTTTTCTTAACATAATCTTTGTAAAAATCATTAATATAATTTTGTAAAACTATTGCTAGTTTATCTGCCTTATCAAAATCTAAATTAGTCTCAACAAATACCGAGTCTGTGTCACTGTATATAACTTTGTAACCTTTCTCTTCAATCTTTTTAGCAGTCAACTGAATTAACTGTCTAGCAAAAGAAGTAATTGCAGAAGCCATATTAAAATCAAAATAACGACAATTTGGCGAAGCTAAAACTCCCCAGAAAGAATTCATAATAATTTTAATTGCATAACTAGATAATTCTCTTTTTTCTTTCTTAGCCTTTTCCCGTGCAGAATGCAACTCAGTAATAATTTGTGGCAAGATACCTTCATCATTTCTAAAATAAACTTTATTTGGAGATTCAACTATGCTTTTTTCATTCTCCAAATTATGCCCTAAATAAGAAGAGGGATCTATATTGAAAGTCTTAATAATAGAGGGATAAAGCGACTTAAAATCTAAAATCAAAACATTATGAAAAATGCCTGAATTTGGTAAAGCAACATATCCTCCTTTTAATTTTTCTTCTTTCTTTCCAAATTCAACTGAAGGCGAAACAACCCCTCTTTTTCTTAATTCTCTAATATATACCGAATCAAAAGCTGCAATAGAAGCAGTCAATCTATCAATAGTCATTCCAGTAAGCTGGCTTCTTTCAATTGATAATTCAATCATCTTAGTTTTTTCTAAAATCTCATAAACCAACTCACAATCAATCATATTATATTCAGTAAGTTTTTTCAAATTTGCCACATTATCAGAATGAAACCAAGATTCAATTTCCATATGCCTATTATTTCCTTTTATAGTTTTTCCCTTACCCAATAATTGCTGAGAAACATTTTCTAAAGTATATGACTCAAATTTTGCACTTTTTATAGAGGGAGCTTCCTGAATAAAGGGGTCCTGTATAAAATCTAACCCATCAAGAACTTGTCTACCTGTAACTGTTGCACTTGAAGACTTCATAAAATTGGATTCTATTTTCAATCTCAGATTATCATTTGTTCTTGCAATATCAAAGGGAATCTTTTTTTTCTTAAACTTAGATTGTAAGAATTCTAAATCAAAATCTATTACGTTCCAACCCGTGATAATATCGGGATCGAAACTCTTTAACTCTTCTTTAAATTTAGTCAAACAATCTTCTTCATCTTTACAAGAGATAACTCCTTCAATTTGTTTTTTAGAAACTAAGAAACTTTTCTTATAATTTTCAGAATACATACCTATGCAAAATAACTCTTTCTTATCCCCACTAGTTTCAATATCTAAAGATAAAACTTTTAACTTAGGCGTATACAAAACCGGAGAAAGTTTAACATCTCGATAAACTCTATCTACTCTTTCCGAGGTTTCATAATCTCCATCAATTTCAATTCCTGCTTTTAGATTATTATCAATCATAAACCGATTATGAGGCCTTAAATCAGATTCATATGTCTTTATTCCTTCTTTATGGAGTTCTTTTACAAGCTTATTCATCTCTTCCTGACTTGCACCACTTATTTTCAAGACCTTTTTTCCTGCAAAATTATGAAAATTATTTTCACTAACATTAAAATTCTTTAGTAAACTCTTAACTTTGGACCTTTCAGACTCTTCAATAAAAAAATATGGCGTAAACTCATTCATTACGGCAAAACTCTGACCATTATCTAATCTCCCAAACAACTGAACATAGGTCTTACCATCAAGATTAACGTAGTCCGTATCAACAATAAAACCCCTTATATTAGCCATTTAATCTAAACCGCCTCAATATTTATATATGCTTCTAATACCAAGATTTATTAATTTCATTCGACTAAAGATTATATGGGAGTAAATATATCCGACATCATTCCAAGAAAAGAAATAGAACTTTCAGACCTAAAAGGAAAAGTAATTGCGATTGACGCATTTAATACACTTTACCAATTTCTAACAACAATAAGACAACAAGATGGCACTCCTTTGATGGACTTGAAAGGAAACATCACCTCTCATTTATCAGGACTTCTCTATAGAAATATCAATTTATTAGCAGAAGGAATAAAACTAATTTACGTTTTTGATGGCGTTCCACCAGAACTAAAATTAAAAGAAATAGAAGAAAGACAAAGAGCGAAAGAAATTGCCCAAGAAAAATATGAAACGGCAAAGGAACAAGGAGAAGAAAAAGACATGAAAAAATATGCTTCCCAAACTGTTAAACTAACGAAACAAATACTCGAAGAAAGTAAAGAACTGCTAATAGCTCTAGGAATACCTATTATTCAAGCTGAAAGTGAGGGAGAAGCTGAAGCTGCCGGAATTGCTAAAAATAAGCTTGCTTGGGCTTCTGCATCACAAGATTACGATTCTCTTTTATTTGGAGCACCAAGATTAATTAGAAATCTAACTTTATCTAGAAAAAGAAAAACTTCCTCTGGTGCAATAGTAGATACAAGCATTGAAATGATTGAATTTGAAGACGTTTTGAATAAACTTCAAATAAATCAAGACCAACTAATATGCTTAGCAATATTGGTCGGTACAGACTATAATCCTGGTGGCGTAAAAGGAATAGGACAGAAAAGAGCTCTTGAGATTGTTCAAAAATACCAATATCCTTTCCCAATATTTGAGTTTGTAGCTAACTCAGACAAATACTCCTTAGATTTCGACTGGCAAGAAGTTTACAAGCAGTTTAAGGAATTCGAAGCAAGAACTGATGAAAGAATACCTGAATTGAATATTAATAAAGACAAAGTAATGGAAATACTAGTTACACGACATGATTTTTCAAAAGAAAGAATTGACTCTGCTTTAGATAAACTTAAAGTCCTAGAAGAGAATAAAAAACAAAAAGGATTGAATGAATTCTGGTAAATTAAAATAAAAAATAATTACTTCTTACTTTTCACAGCTGACAACTTAGCTACTTTTACAGGTTTTTCTGCTGCAGCTCTTCTTTTCTTAGCAGCAACAATCCACCATGCTAATCCAACAAGGATTAAGAATGCTAAAATTCCTAAAGAAACTCTACCTGCAGTTGTACCAATAACATTACCAGTAATTGTATTGAAAAAGCTTGGTTGCTGATTTTCAGATTCCAAAGTAGTATTACTTGTTTGGTTAGTAGCAGGAACAATACATGTCCTTAATTCTAAAGGTTTATCAGATCTAGGAGTACAATAATTTACAGGATAACTTACAGTTCTTGTTTGAGTCCCACCAATACATTCAGACCATTCAGATGTTATCCATTGAGTATTACATGAACTACTTCCACCGCCACCAGAAGCAGTAGCAATTGGTTCAGGAGCTAAAGAAGGAGCAGTATAGTTTGTAACTCCTACAATTGTTTCATTTACTAAATCTCCAGAGACATCATAAACATATAAATATAAAGTGTATTGACCAGTAAGTAACCCTGAAGGGAAAGTAAAAATACCCGGCAAATCACTTGAGTTGTTAGCAGTATAATTTTCTGATTGTGAAACAACAATATTGCTTTCATTAAATAATTTAAAGAAGAAAGTTAAAGGGTATACTTTAGATGTAAAATTAATAGTAATATTTTGTCCTGAACTTGTTTCATTACCCATATCATCAATAAGATTTTCAATTCCAGAATAGTTAACATAAATTCTAACAGATACAATAGAACTATTCATATCTAAATCAGTAACTTTATATGTAAAACTATCAACACCTGCAAAACCGATCTTTGGGTAATACACAAAACTTCCATCTTCATTAAAATGTAATGTTCCATTCAAATTAGAATCATTAACTAATTCCGCAAATAAAATGTCTTTTTCAGCATCAATATCATTTGCTAAAACACCCAAAGACGTATTAATACTCAAATTCTTTGTGCTTAAGTCATAATTATAAATATCATTATTTGCAACTGGAGCTGTATTTGTTCCTATAACAAAAATAGTCTTAACAGTCTTACTATTAAAATATAAATCAGTAACATAGTAACTGAAGAAGTCAACCCCGTTAGATTTGTTTGAAGTATAATTGAAACTTCCATTCACAGAAAAGCCAGTAGATAAAGTTTTTAATTTTCCGAAATGTACATTTTCAACAATATGAGCAAACATTTGATCGCCATCTAAATCAAAGTCATTTACCATTGAACCTGTTTCATTTGTAGCATTAAAGGAATTTGTAATAAGGTATTTATCTTGCAAAGCAACTGGTGCAGTATCATTTATTCCAAGAACTACTCTAGCAGAGGTACTATTTGAATATCCATCAGATAAAAGGTATTCAAAATAATCTACTCCGTGAAAAGTATTAGAATCTGTATAATAAGTAAAAGAACCGTCTTGATTGAATTCGTATAAAGTTCCATATACCGTATCCCTTATAACTTTAAGAGTCACAGCATCATTATCTGCATCGCCTTTATCATTATTCAAAACGCCTGCAGAAGCTTCAACACCTAATTCGTTATGAGGATTTGCTAAAGAATATCTATCATCAGAAACAACAGGCACACTATTATTTACTCCAATCCAAACTCTAGCGATTGAACTATTAGAAGAACCATCACTTGCAAAATAGTCAAAATAATCTACTCCGTGAAAAGTATTAGAATCTGTATAATAAGTAAAAGAACCGTCTTGATTGAATTCAAATACATAACCATAATCTGTCTTTATTGAATCTGGACATGTAGATGTTGTTGTAGGTTTTGTAACAGCACTAGCGTCTAAGGTAACTTCTGTTTGTGATAATGCTCTTCCATTTAATATTGCGCCTGTTTGTATAGCAATATTTGTTTTATCAAGAATATTTCCCTCTAACGTAGAATATGTTCCAAGTGTTGTTGCACCAGCTACTGCCCAAACTATATTATTTGCTTGTGCCCCGCCAGTTAGTATAACTTTTTTACCTGAGCTGATATCAAGAGTTCCTGGTATCTGGAATATCCATTTATCTGTTGAATTTCCATTAAGATAAACATCGCTTGTGATTAAAACACCTGTAGTAAATTTGTAAACTCCTGGAGCAAGTATTAAGCCAGCAAGATTTCCACTTCCCTTATTAAGATAATCTTCTGCTGGAACTCCTGCATTAGTATAAGCTGTTCTCATATCGCCTATAGCAGTAGTCATCTTAGTAGGAGTGGGAGAAACTAAATTTGCTGCATATATTTTTCCATTTACTAAAAGTGATGTCAAAAATGCATCATTAGCTGGAACACCTATCAAAGAAAACCCAGTTATAGAAGTATAACCGATTGGACTAACTCCAATATCGCCAACAATCGCAGTAGTTCCAGTAGTTGTGATTCCAGATTCAGATAATATAGCGAAATCACCAGCAGTTCCAAGATCTACAGCAGATGAACTAGAATTAACTTCTCCAACTAAACATAATGAAGTAATTTCACTTCTTGAAAGATCATTATTCAAAACGCCTGCAGAAGCTTCAACACCCAATTCGTTATGAGGATTTGCTAATGGATATCTATCCTCAGAAACAGATACAATTGAACCTACAGCCAAAACGCCAACAAATGAAAGAATAACAACGAGAAAAATACTTACTATAAATAAATTATGAAGAAACTTCATTTTAGTTTTGCCTCAATCTATAATTCATTGCAGGAGCAATACGTTGTTCTGCAACAATAAATTCTCTTCCTTTTCCAGTTCTAGAAAGGACATTTGTATTAAGAGTAGAATCTTGCCAAACATTTTCAACTAAATTAGAACATAATTGAACTCTATAACTACTAAAGTCCCCCTCATAAAGATTACCTTTCAATTCTACCTGATTAACATTATTTGAAGATATAAATCCAATTGAACTGAAAGTTGGAGCTTGAACGGATAAACCCAATATAATTGGAAGACTAATTTTGTCAATTGAAACGTCGCTACTTGTAGATACTACAGGAACATTAGCCACATAAGAAGATGCATTTGTAACACTAGATTCACCCATAGCGCTAGCTGCTAACATAGCCAATCCGCCAATTGCTGATTTTATTTTGTTTATCATAATTAATTCATAAAAACTGGCTATTTAAACCTTTCGGTTTTGATGTAATTAATGAGTGACAACAAAAAGTGCAGACTAATAAAAACTTACTAATAGAAGGTAAACAGTATAAAAAATAACCCTATTTAAACTTTATTTAAAATAATTTATTTTTTATAATTGAGCCTATAATATTTACTAGAAGAATCAGAAGAATCTAAAAAATAAAATTCTATTCTCTTTGAATCAGTACAATCCTCTAAAGGACATATATCTTGCCAAATATTTGAAGATAAATTAGTAGTAGACTGTATGGTGTATTTCTTAGAATTTGCACTATTGATTTTCCCCTTCAGCTCGACGTAAGAAATATTATTAGAAGAGATCAAATTAAAAGAACCTATCTCTGGTACTTTAGTTTCAGAAATAGAGGGAGCATTATTAGTACCTGTAGCTATAGAAGCATCTACTTCTCCAATTGCAACAGCAGTAGCAAAGGCCAATCCGCCGAATATAAATCTTAAATTTCTGGCCATATATTTATTGGGGGGAAAAACATTCTTAAAGTTTACTATCGAGAAATAAAAAATTAATTCTTAGACACAAAAACTGTTTGCGTAGGGAAAGCAAAAACAATCTTCTCTTTTCCAAAAGCATCCTTAATTTTAAAATTAATTTCCTGTTGAATATCCATATATTTATTATAATCTTTTGAACTTACAAAATAAACAACTTCATAATTCAAACTAAAATCTCCGAACTCCTTAAAATGAACTCGATCTAAATTTGCACTAGAAGTACTCTTCACTGCAGTTTTAATAATTTCATTAATTTTCTTTAATTTCTTAGAAGAAGTATTATATTCGACGCCAAATCTAAAAACAACTCTTCTTTTTTCCATCATCTTATAATTATTAATCCTAGTATTTGTCATTTCACTATTTGGAACAATAAGCTCTTGCCCTTCTAACGTCTGAATCCTTGTAGATTTTATCCCGATATGCTTAACAGTCCCCATATCCTTTCCAATTATCAAAAAATCTCCATCCTTAAACGGTTTATCTAAATAAATTGCAAATGCACTAAAGAAATCTCCTAAGACAGACTGCAATGCAATAGCAATTGCCACCCCTCCAATGCCCAGTCCTGCAATCAAAGGAGTTATCTCTATTCCTAAATTTCCAAGAACCATCAATGTTGCAACAATCCAAACTGCAAATCGTAATATAGATCCAAAAAATTTAATCATAGAAGTACTTTCTGGATTTTCCCTATTTTCTCGTTTACCCACTTCTTTACGAATATAATAACTTATTATTGAATTAATCCCCATGACCGTATAAAAAGCCACAAAAACAACTAGTAACCACTCTAATGCAAGATCAATAATATTAGATAAAACCAATGTTTTCAAAGAAAAGTAAATACCCATATAAACAAAAAAAGGCCATTTAATCCCTAATAAAAAACCAACAATTAAGTCATCAAAATTACTTTTAGTCTTTTTTGCAGCCTTTTGTAAGAATTTAATTAACAAAACACCGAACATCTTTAAAAAGGAAGAAATCAAAATAAAGATAAATATTGCTATAAGATAATCTAGGCCATTGTTACCCAATATCTCGTAGTTTGAAATAAAATCTAAAATCATTTTAAAAGTAACACTATAAAATCGGGGCCTTTTAAATACCTTTTTATTATCTCAACAATACTTAAAAACCATCAATAATTTTAAGAATAAAAGATGGAGAATATATTTAGCTCAAAAGAAGATCAACACGTTTTTGATTACCTTAAAATTTTAAAATCACTAAATGAAATTCCTTTTCCGATAGGAAAAACAACTTTAATCGACTTCTTAACAGGTGACTCAACAAATGCTTCAGTTTCTAAAAACAAACTCACAAGAAAAATAAATTTCAACAGTTTAAAACTTTCCAAAGACCAAGTAAGAGGAATGATTGACGACATGATTAAAAATAGGTTTGTAGAAGTCTCTGGAACACTCTCAAACCCCTTTCTCAAACTCTTAACCCTGACTTCGAAAGGCACTACAGAACTAATCGCTCCAAAATATTATCAAAAGAAAACAGAAAAACCACTTTTAGAAAAGTTTGACATTAGCACAGAAGAAATATATGAATTCCAAGAGTTCGATAAATTCTTAGAAAATTTCAATGAAAATCAAAAAAAAGCAATAGTCTCAAAAAACGAAAAGATAATGTGCATTGCAGGAGCAGGTTCTGGAAAAACTGCAGTCCTAACAAAAAGAATAGAATTTCTAGTAAAACATAGAGGAGTAGATCCTTCTAAAATCCTAGCAATAACATTCACAAGAAAAGCAAGACAAGAAATGAGAAATAGACTTCAAGAATTTGGAATCTCAACAAACGTTGAAACCTTCAACTCACTAGGAGAACATATTCTTAACAAATATGAAAATGAAATCTATGGAAGGCCAATAAGATTAATCACTACATCAGATAGGATAACAATGATAAAAGAAGCTCTAGAAAGCCAAAAGAAAACATTACTACAAGCAGTAGATGAATATTTCACACCCCAACAGAAAGCAAACAAAACTCCTGAAAGACTAATGTGGACTTTCATCAATGACTGTTTCACAATTATAGATTACTTCAAATCAAAAAACACTCAGATTCCTGATTTCTCAAAAGATGCGGACACAAAACACTACCTAATTGCCCTAATGGTTCTAAGAACATGTAACTATATTAAAACATACATGGAAACAGAAGGTCTAAGAGACTTTTCAGACCAAGTCATAGACTCCTTAAATTTCCTCAGAAAAAACCAAGATAGAGTCCCTAGATTTGAACACATACTAGTGGACGAGTACCAAGACCTAAATTCTATGCAAGTTTCATTTATTAAACTTCTAAACGCACCAAATATTTTTGGAGTAGGAGATCCGAGACAGTCTATTTTCGGCTGGAGGGGCTCTGAAATAACCCATATTACAAACTTCTCTAAAGAATATCCTGAATGCGAGGTTGTACCCTTAGTTATGAACTATCGAAGCACAAAAAGAATAGTCGAATTAATGAACTCGTCGATTAAACACCTTAACTTCCCAGACCTCGTAGCAAATAAAGAGTCTAAAACAAATGAAATCAAAATAGAAAAATTTGAAACAGAAATGGATGAAATTTTAGACGTTCTCCAAAAAGTTCTAGAATCTAAATCTGAAAGACATGAAATCTTTATCCTTGCTAGAACAAACAGACAGTTAGTTGAAATCTCAAAAATAATGAGAAATATGCAAATCCCCCATATCTTAAAAACAGAAGATGAAAACACAAAAATAAATGCAAAAGAAGGAGAGGTAACCTTGGCAACAATACACTCGATCAAAGGTCTGCAAGCAAAAGAAACATTCGTTATTGGCTGCAACGTTCAAAACTTCCCATGTAAAGCATCAGACCATCCGATAATTGAAATGATAAAGATGGAAAACTACGACAAAGACGAAGAAGAAAAAAGACTATTCTACGTTGCAATCTCGAGAGCAAAAGAAAAACTCTACCTAAGTTATTCTGGAACAAAAACAGATTTCATAACTGATGAAATGATTAAAATAATAAAAGACTGAAAAGTATTTAAACACAAAGAATTTACATAAAAAATGGAAGAAGTACAACAAAACAACAAACGATTATGGATAATTATTGGAACAATAATTGCCTTATTGGTTGTAGCAGGAATTGTAATAGCAATTTTTGGTTCTCTTTCTAATAAAACAGAAAAAGGAACTAACCCTGAAACTATCGGTGAAATTTTAGATAGTTGTATGCAAACATGTAATCAGTTACCTTCAGGTTCAACAAGAACAAATTGTGAAGCTGGTTGTGCTCAAGCAAAACAAACAGTACCAAATGAATTTGAAAATGCAGGAATACAGGGAGCGGAAGATATGACTCCAGATGAAGTTCTACAACAAATAATAACTACATGTATTACTCGTTGCCAAACAGATCCAGAAATACCAATAGAATATCAAGCAGATTGCATAAACAACTGTAAATCAGCTCAATAAAATTAATTAATTTTTCTTTCCAACCAAAACTATAATTAAAAGCAATATAATAATTGCAATAAGTAAAATCATATTAAATATCAAACTATTTTCTTCTCCAGAAAGATAACTTTCCATACTAAATCCTGTTTCTTCACTACTATTTACATAATTAAGAGCAACAACAAAATTATCATCCATTGAAATTGAATCTGCAGTTTCATTATAATCGAAATCATTCACAGGCGCATGAGTATTCGCACAACTAGCATTATGAACATGTGTATAATTAGTACTATTAGTAGGATTTGTTTGATTACCATTATTGGAATAATTTACTAAAAAAGTAACTCCATCCCAATCTTGATTTCCATCACTATCATTTGCATAAGCAAGGAAAGTATGATATCCATTAGACAAATTCAAAATAAAACTATTTGTACAATTATTAAAAGACACACCATCTAGCGTGCACCAAATATGACTAACTGCAATATCATCAATAGCAGTCACATTAAATAAAATTAAACTTGTATTATACGTTTGAGCTAAAGGAGAAATTATAGTAACATTAGGTCCAATGGTGCTATTTGTTGAATTTGAGCTAGTATTTACTCTAAAAACCACAGAAGTAGAACCTAAACTTCCACAACTATCATTTGCATAAGCAGTTAATTGATAAATATTATTTGAAAGATTAATATTAAATTCACCAGTATAAGTTGTATTTACACCATTAAGACTATACCAAACATTCGCTAAATTACTATCTACTGCATTTATCCTTACATTCATCAAACTATTATTGTAAAGCCCACTAACTGGAGATATGATTGTTAAAATAGGTGCAATATTTCCAATACAGCTGTTTACGCCACCCAAAACAGTCACATTAGGGTTATTTAATAGAAAACTAGAATTAATATTTTGATAATTAGTATAATTAACATATGCAATTTCATTCAAATGAGTCAAAGAGGAATTATAAACAAGAACATTAAAACTAAAAGACTTATTTTCAGCAATATTCAAAGAACCAGCATTACAGGTTACAGTTCTAGTATTAAGATTATAGTTACAACCTGAAGGCATAGTGCTTGGAAAAACACCTTGTGCCAAAACATCCGTAACAACGATATTACTTCCAGCAACATTACTTAAAATAGTATTATCAATATTATCAACCAACCAGCAATATCATTCATAGTATTGGGATCACTAACAGTAGGATAATGCCAATACATTCCACCTCCAATAAGAGAAATATTTTTAAGCAAATTAAATCCTGCATTGTTAAACTCTTCTCCAATGCCTATTGTATAAATAGAAATATTCTTTGCAGCAGCAAGACTTGCCTGTTGAAGAGCATATGCCCTAGCATTAGCAGGAAGATTAGCTTGTCCATCAGAAATTAAAACAATAACTCTTGAATTATTAGTATTATTGAATTGTTCAGAAGCTTTCTTTATAGCTTCACCAATATTAGTACTTCCGGAAGCAGAAATTGTATTGATATTGTTCTTTACAGAAACATAATTTTTAGTTAAATTGTTTTTTACAAAAGGATTAGTATTAAAATAAATAAGCCCAACCCTATCATAAAGAGAATTTAAACTATCAATCACAGCCTTTCCAGCTAATTTTGCCTGTGAAAGTTTATCCCCACACATACTGCACGAATTATCAATAACTAAAACAACCTCTAAAGGAACATTAACAGACCCCAAACTACCCGCACCATTAACGGTCAAAGTAATAGTCGCACTATCTCCAACATACAGAATATTAGGTGAAACATCCTTATTCCCTTCTAAATAAGGAACTGCTGAAATAAAAGTTAATGAAATTACAACTAAAACTACTAAACTTAGTAAACTACAAAATAACTTATTTTGAATTTTTGGTGATTGTTTGCTCATTGTCTTGTTATCACACACTCTCTCTTCACCAAGGCTAAACGATTATAAAAAAATAATCGTTATTATTAAGTGATAACAACACTATTTAAATCTTTTGATTTTAGAACTACCAACTAGTAGCATAAAAATACGTAGAAAAGTTATAATTACTAAAATATAGAATTACTTAAGATCATTATAAACAATATTATAACGACCATCTTTGAAATCTGCATCATCAGTTCCGAATGTAGCTTTTAAAGATTCTACAGTTAAAGCATTCTGTCTTGAACATTCCATTCCATTAATGAAAATAACCCAGTTAGAATTATCACTCTTTTTACTATTGTTAAATTCTAAACACTTGTTATAAGCTAATTTATTAGAAACTGAAACAGCACATTTTCCGATAATCGAACTTGAAATCTCTTTTTCAGTGAAAGAAACAACGCCACTTCTTTGCATAAACTCACAATTGGTATAACCCTTCTCACCACCAACGACCGCAGGATATTCAAAAGTACCACAATACTTAGCAAACTTGTCTGCATCAGTAGAACCACTTAAAGAAGATAAGAAACTTGTTTGACAAGAAGCAATTCTTGCTTTATTCTCAACACCTTGAGCATCGATAACAGTACTAACTTTTCCAAAACTAGTATAAACAAAATACGCTACAACAACAGCAGCAATAACAGCTACAATAATCCACGGAGTAACCTCCATAGTCTCTGCACCTTTTTTAATCATCCTCATTCTTTTTCTAGAACAAACCTCTTTATAAATCTTTTTATGAACTGGGCTTTGTGTAAATAGTCTTGAATAGAGGTTACTTTTTACACAGAATAAATTATAACAACTCATCTATTGGTTTGAAGCAGTTATTATGTAGGAAATCATGCAATTCTTTGTATAGTTCTTTATGCCTTTTGTTTAATGGAATCCAATGAGGCTCATCTGTTTCCCATCTAGTAAACCCTTTCAAATCTTTAGGATATAAATTATGAGCAAATATGTTTCTTATCTTATAGAATTCAATAAGTTTACCTTTAAAATCGGCACAATTCACCTTCTTGTCTTTGTTAAACTTACAAATATCATCTACAATATTTAAAAGCAACTCTGCTCTCGAACTTGCTCCAAGTTGCTCCAAAAAAAATTTATTAAATCTATTAATTTCTTTTAGATTTATCGGAGTACTTTGATTTTCTCCGCCCCATTCTATTTCTAATCCGAAGGCTTCTCTTATCAGACTATTAGAGAAATTATCAAACTCAATTGTTCTAACTATAACTTCATGTAATAGGTCTTTAGGAAGCTCATATGGATTACCTTCTAACATAAAACTTAAATTTTATCCACTTCTGGTTTTTTAGTTAGTTCTTCAGGTATTCTATATTCTTCCCATCTTACTCTTTTATTCTGAATTGTATCTTTGAGGTTTTTCTCATGCTCTGATAATTTAGCTTTTCCAGATTTAACTTCTACAAATACTACTTCATTAATATTCTTCTCATCCATTCCTTTAAAGACAATTAAATCAATTGGCTTTCCAACAAATCTACACTCAGTAGGTAAATATTTGAAGTTTGGCAAGAAAGGAGCTAACTGCTCGGAGAATTGACCGCCTAAGACTGCTCTAGACTTCATAATAGCATCTTTTCTCAAATCAGGCAGATTCTCTTCCCATTCTTTATGTTTTCTGTAAGAACCTATTTTCTGACCGATAAATAAAGCTATCACTAGAGCGATTAAAATTATTATTAGTGTTATTGTGTCTATCATTTTATTATAATCCTAATATGTCTCTAAAATTATCATTAAACTCTTTTTTTCTTTTCTCAACTTTATTTTTTGCTTCTTCGATTGATTGAAATCTTAGAGCTAAATCTTGCTGCTTTTCTACATCATAACTACCATCTTTTTTTATAGGTATTTTAATCTCTAAGCCATTTATTATGTCAATCGTAACTCTCTTGTTTTGCCCCTTTTGCCCTAATGCCTTTTTAGGTAAAATCTCGCTAAGGATATATGCAATATAGGGCATATAAATATCATTTCTTAATGGAACCAACAAACCACAATGAGTAGTCATACTAAATTTACCGTTTCTTAGAAAGACCTTACCCGCATAAATGCCATCGGTTGTCCAAGTAAGACATTCTTTTAAATCATACTTAAAAGAGTCTATATTACCAATTAACCCATTATCTTTAGTTTTTGAAGAATACAGAGGATAATCTCCCTTATGTTCTCTAATATATTTTTTAGTAAACTCAGAATTACCCTTCTCTGGTTTAAAGAGAGTAATTAAAGAAATACTAGAATATTCGTTAATCTCTAAATCTTTCTTCTTGATTAAATCAAGATATTCTTCTACTTCCGTTTTTGTAGACTCAAAGATTTTTAGTAGCTCTCTCGGGTCTATATTTTCTTTATCTTTTTCTAAACCAAGTTCAACTTTTTCTTTAGAGCTCCACCAATTGTCTATTCTCCAATTTTTAGATTCGATAAATTTTTTAATTGGTTGAATCTTACACTTTAAACTCATATTATCTAATATTCTTTTACTCTCATCATTATTCCTCATTCCAAGAAAAACTCTGAATAATGTTTCCATTTCGGGCAAATCGCTATCAGATATATCACTTCTTTCAACTTTCGTAAGTTCCTCTCCAATATTATTTATTAGATAAGTGAATACTGGAAATTTCTGAGTATCTTCATAATTATTCTTTTTTGTAAAACAAAGAATATATGTTTTTCTAAAGTTTGCAAAAAATGTTCTTACTGGCAAAGATATAATTCCATCCAAATAACATTCTTTTAATAGATATTGTCTAAGCCTATGGTCGTCTTTTCTTTCTAGTACTCCATCAGGGATAACTACGTAAGCATGTCCTCCCTTCCTAAGGCTATTTATAATCCATTCAATACTTAATCCTTCTAGTCCTCTACCATTAATAGGATAGTTTTCCTTTATAAGACCATTACTTTTTATTTCATCTTTTATTACACCAGAACCTCTAGTTACATAAGGTGGATTGGTTAAAATATAATCATACTTTTTTTCCTCAGGTTTAATAATATGCCCGAATGTCCCTAAATTATCTCTAAAAAGAGTAAAGGTCTTATTAAATTCTTTTGCAAATTCTTTAGTTAAGTTTGAGTATTTAAAAACAATATCTGATAGATAAATGAGCATATTTGCTTTTGCTAAAATAATTGTTCTTGCCTCTTCTTCATCTGCTCCCTTATCAAAACCTTCTAATAAAAATGGCACTTCTATTTCTCCATTTTTATTTGGAGTATATTCTTTTTTCATATTCTCATTCATATTGAGAATCTCTAGTGGAAATCCTCCTACTCCGCAGAATGGGTCGCAGATTCTCTTTCCCTTATATTGAACCCCTTCTTCGTCTAATCCAGACATCCTAATAATACTCTGAACTATCTTTCTGGGGGTAAAATATTGTCCGAGAGCTTCTACTTCTTGTTTTAAAAATGATTCATATAATTTCGTTTTAAACTGTTTACTAATTTTATTGAAAGTTCCAAATTCAGTTTCATAGTCATTCAAATGTCTTAATGATTTACCAAATAAAATAGCTTGTGCTAAAACAGGTTCCTCATGCTCATCTACAAAAATTGTTCCATTGATAATAGTAGTTTTATCTTCTCCTTTAGGAAAAAGTTTTCTCATCTTCTCTCTAGAATTTTTTACATAATACGTCAATGATTCTTCTGGAGAGACTCTAGACATTTCATAAATTCTTTTAAAATTATAATTTTCGTCTAGTACTTTTAAATCACTAAGAAATTTAAAAATTAATAATTCTACAACATTATATAAACATTTTACAGGAGATTTACCAGTAGCAACCCAGATAGTTTGCCACATTCTATTTGCTAATTTAGAAGGGTCAATTATATTTTCCTCTTTCAATTGCGAATTTTTCTTTGTAATAGATGAGTCTATTTCATCAATTAGATTTTCTAGCTTATCTACATCAAGGATAGAGTTATTATTAAAAATTGTTTTTAATTCATTTCCATCTTTACCCCTTATTCTTTCCCCATTAAGAGCGTTAATCCATATTGTTTTTGAATGATTATCAGATATAATAAACAATTTACAAAGGCTTTTAGCAACTTCTAGTTCTTGCTCAATGGTCTTTTCTTCCTTTTTTAAAGAATTTAAGTTTTCTATAGACTTATACTCTACTATTGCCTGAATCTTTCCATGACATACAATAATGCCGTCTGGTTTTTTTCTTAAAAGAGTAGCATAATCTCCTTCGGGAATCATCTTGTTGTTCCTTAATTGATTAATAGTAGTTTCACCAATACGATAGTATAAATATTTGCCAATTCTTCTAGGTATTACTTGGGAGAGTTGTTCGCTCATCTTTTCTCCCTCCCTAAATATTCTCTTATTGCTACCTCTACTACTGGAGACCTGTCGGCTTTTACAGGTTTTGCTTTTGAGCAATAATCGTCTAATTCTTTTAGAATTTGTGGGCTTACTGAAATACTTATTCTTTCCTTTGCCCCCTCTTTTTTCATACTCTGAGTAAGAAGATTGTGATTTATAAGCTCTAGTATTAATAGTATTACTACTCATAAGGTTATTACTACTGATTACTTTTAATATCTTTCGTTTCATAAATAAACTCTCCTTTCAAACCCAATTCATTTATTTCTTGTATTACACAACAAATATTGTGACAAAGAATTTTGCACAACAACTCATTAACTTGTGCAGTTTTAGTTTTACTACGAAGATTATCTTTAAATTTCGTTTTAATCATATGAAAGCAAGTCTCGACGTTGCTTCTCCTGTGATAATGCTCAATAAATTCATCATGTTTGTATAAAAAATAATGATACATCTTCTTCCAAATAGGACTTCCTCCTGCCCTGCCATTTACATTTGATTTAAATGGGATGAAGGGAACTGCACCTTCATCCGAGATGAGCTTCAAGTTCTCTTTAGAACTATATGCTCGGTCACAACTAACTTCCTTCACCTCAAAATTTTCAGTTGTTCGCCGAAAAAGTGAAGCAAGTTGAGGACTATCATGCGTTGAACCTTCGGTTATGCTAACAGAAGTAATTATATTTGTTTTCGTTCCTACCATTATATGGGCTTTTAACCAAATTCTATATTTTGTTTCCTTTCCATATTTTACATTAAACCATCTAGCAAAACGTGAAGTAGAAAATCCAGAAGAATCAACGGCAAAATCTTTTTCTATATCTTTTAATGGGAAAGAACTAATTTTAATTAATTCTTGAAGTATCGGGGTTAGTTCTTCTTTTTGTAAAAAATGACCTACAGAAGAATAACATGGAACTGAATCTATTAAGTTAAACTCTTTAGCTATTTTAATATCTGACATAAATCTCCTAAGAGAAAAAGTAGAGTAGATTTTCATAGCGGAACTAAATACTAAGTCAGAATACGGAACTTTAGGTCTTCCAAAATTGTATTCTGGTTGCTTAACATAATTTACTAAATCCGATAGTAATTTCATAAAATTTAGTTTCTCGTTTGTTTGAGATTTATCATAAGCTTTCCACTCTTGGGCGTAGCTGACCCTTATCCCCTTTGATTCAGTTATCTTTCCTTGTTCATCTATTTCTTGTTTTAAATAAAATTCAACAGCCCAGATATGTTTGCATTTAACTTTTTTAATCTGACAATCTGGGCAAGTACAAGTAGGCTCGTGCTTTTTGAATGTTACAAAATAATCTATACATCCGTTAGTTTGTGAAGTAACTCTCCATCCTTTAGGAATTTTCTTTATCTTTGTAGTTTTCAAAAGTAAAAGTCCTCGTTCTCTTCTGTCGAGTTTCTTCCAATTTATCGGCTGTTCTGTTTGATTTTCCATTTTATTGTTTATTACTTTAAAGTAATATATATTACTTTATTACAATATTACCTTTTTAAATGTTTCGTTTTTATTACTTTACCACAATCTTTAAATACTACTTTATTATCTTATTACTATGGCTAAGATAACAAAAAGCTTCAGAATTGACGCAGAACTTTGGAAAAAAATTAAAGTTCATGTTGCACAATCTGAAACCGACATCAGCTCTTTTATTGAAGATGCTGTAAAAAAACAACTAAAAGATAAATAAATTTAGGTGATGGAGAATATAGTTTTGAAAACTAGTTAATTATAAATACTTACCTATCTTAATAAAAAAGAGGTTTTAAAAATGAGAGAAAACATAACCTTTTATGGAAATAA
Organism: Candidatus Woesearchaeota archaeon; assembly: GCA_964440825.1. Lineage (GTDB taxonomy): Archaea > Nanobdellota > Nanobdellia > Pacearchaeales > GW2011-AR1 > CABMGO01. Next base: position 531 of record CAYYKU010000009.1, on the reverse strand, counting down.
ATGCACACAAGATAACTCAACCATTCCAACTTCTAGCTTCTTGGTTGGTGGGAATGCTTATTCTTGTTTGGGAGTTTTTACACGTGTGTTTACAATCTCAAGAATTATGGCTAAAAATATGTTCATTTATAAGTGCAACATTGTTCACCATAATCTTTATATGGGTGATATTTAGGTTACAAACAAAGTATAGAGCAGAAATGCAAGATGGTGAACATTATCAACAAATATGGATGAAACAAAGAGAACAGGAAGTAAATAAATCAAAACCAGTCGATATTAAACAAATATTAGAATCATGGCAGAAAAAATAGAAGCAAAAGAACAAAGGAAGATGGAACTTAAAGCCACTCAGAGAGCCCTAGAGCAATTAAAAGAGATAGTCAATGGTTCAAAAGAAAAACTAAATGAGTTTATCCAAACAATAACTAATGTAGGAATAGATAAAGATGATTATCAAGTCTTTCTTAAAAATGTCAGCGGAATATTCTATTACCATAAATGTAAGAATATTTATGTAATATTTGTTAT